>NZ_JBNDLE010000026.1:0-69205 GCF_050435905.1 Pseudomonas sp. 2835
GTGCCTGGGGCGCCCTCGGGGCGGGGGCGCGCGCGGGCGGCCCCCCCCCCCCCCCGCCCCCCCCCCCCCCGCCCCCCCCCCCCCCCCCCCCCCCCCCGCCCCGCCCCCCCCCCCCCCCCCCCCCCCCCCCCCCCCCCCGCCGCCCCCCCCCCCCCCCCCCCCCCCCCCCCCCCCCCCGCGCCGCCCCCCCCCCCCCCCCCCCCCCCCCCCGACTTGACCCGCGATGCTTTCAGTCAGACCACCGCAAAGTAATGCTTCACAAAGCTCTCGCTGAGAATCTCCCAGAGCACCGGCGTGCCCTTGGTCACGAACCAGCTGTCACCCACGTTGTAGGTGCGGCTCACACCCGTGGCTTCGTCGGTCAGGCGTACCTGGCCGGTGACTACCACGGCCTGTTCGTTGAACGGGTAGACCATGCGGAACTTGCCGGTGGTGGTGCCAAAGTAGGCGCTGCTGACCGGGTCGGTCGGTGCGCCGAAGGTCATTTTGCCGAAGGCGCGTACTTCGCCTTCGAGTATTTCCGAGCCCAGGTCGGCAACGGTGCCCCAGGCGTCGAGTTGGCTGAGCTGGAGGTTCTGGGTGACGGCAGTCAGGGTCATGGCAGTGTTCCTTGAGGGTTGAAAGCGTTAGGGCTTAGCGCCGGCCATTCCAGTAGCCGGACAACTGGTGCCAGGATTTGCCGGCGGTCAGCAGCAGCGAGCGCAGTTGATCCTTGGCCGGGATGGTCGGGCGTGGCACCGAGCTGATCAGGTCATAGCGCGCCGAGCCTTCGCTCATGCCTTCGGCCAGGACCTTGCAGATGATGTGGCTGGGGGTGACGCCAAAGCCGGAATAACCTTGCACGTAAAAGGCGTTGCGCCGACCGGGCAGGGTGCCGATCTGCGGGAACAGGTTGGGGCTGCAGGCCATCGGCCCGCCCCAGGCCAGGTCGATTTTCACGTCCTTGAGGTAGGGGAAAATCTTCAGCATCAGGTTGCGGTTCCAGGCCTTGAGATCGCCCGGGATGTGTTCGACCAACGGCGTGGCGGCGCCAAACAACAGGCGGTTCTCGTTGGTCACCCGGTAATAATCGATCACCGGGCGGATGTCGCTGTAGGCCCCGCGGATCGGGCTGATGCGCTGGATCAGCTCGTCCGGCAGCGGCTCGGTCATCATCTGGAAGGCGTAGGTGTTGATGGTCGAGCGGTGCAGTTCCGGCTCCAGCTTGTTGAGGAAACTGTCGCAAGCCCACAGCAGCTTGCTGGCGGTCACCGAACCGCGCCCGGTGCGCACGCGGATGCGCTCGCCGTACTGCACCTGCAGCGCCGGGCTGTTCTCGAAGATGCGCACGCCGTGTTCGCTGAGCGCCTTGGCTTCACCGAGCAACAGGTTCAACGAGTGCACATGGCCACCGCCCATGTGCAGCAGGGCGCTGCTGTAGGCGTCGGAGCCGATGATCTGCTTGACCTCGCTGCCACCGAGAAAACGGATCTCATGCTGGGAGTTGACCGACTTGAAGTCTTTTTCCCAGGCGCGCAGGGTCTTTTCCTGACGGGCGTTGAAGCCCATATAGCCATAGCCGTGGCAGAAGTCGGCGTCGATGGCGTACTTGGCGATGCGGTTCTTGATGATGTCGGCGCCCAGGTCGCTGATCTCGAAGATCTGCCGCAGGCCATCGTCGCCGACGTGCTGTTTGATCTTCTCCAGGTCATGGCCGATGCCGGCCATGATCTGCCCGCCATTGCGCCCGGTGCCGCCAAAGCCCAGGTAGCGGGCTTCGAGCACGACGATGTTGGTGATGCCTTTTTCCGCCAGTTCCAGGGCCGTGTTGATCCCGGAAAAGCCGCCGCCGATGATGACCACGTCGGCGTCCACGTCCTGTTCCAGGGTCGGAAAGCTCAGGTTGTATTTTTTGGTGGCGGTGTAGTAGGTCGGCGTTTCGATGTTGATCATGGCGCAGCCTGAAAAGTGAAGTACTGATGGGCTCTATTAAGGCCTTGCCCGGCGCCTGCGTCTTGACCCTGCGTGCCGCCGGGCTTGACTGCCGGTGCCAGGGCTGTGGCAAGGCGTTGATTTTGTTAAAGTGTTAACAAAGTAGCCTGATGATTAGCCTTCCCATGCCCCAGCCGCGCCCGTCGTTGACCCTGACCTTGTTGCAAGCCCGCGAAGCGGCCATGCGTTTTTTTCGCCCCTCGCTCAACCAGCACGGGCTCACCGAGCAGCAGTGGCGGGTGATCCGTATCCTGCGCCAACAGGGCGAAATGGAGATCTACCGCCTGGCGGAACTGGCCTGCATCCTCAAGCCGAGCATGACCGGGGTGCTGGTGCGCATGGAGGCCGCCGGCCTTGTCAGCCGGCGCAAGGCCGAACAGGACCAGCGCCGGGTGCTGGTCAACCTGGCGCATAAGGGCGAGGAGATTTTTGCTTCGATGAGCCAGTGCATGGAGAGCAATTACCGGCGCATTCAGGAGCAGTTCGGCGAGCAGAAGCTGCAGGCGCTGCTGGGACTGCTGGAGGAGTTGAAGCAGGTAGGGCGGTGACTGCATCGCGGGTCAAGCCCGCTCCTACGGGAATGTGCAGGAGCGGGCTTGACCCGCGATGAGGCCAGTACAGTCAATACACAGAAGGCCCAGACGAACCCACTACCACATCCCCCTTGAACTTACCCGCCAAGCCCTGCAAGCCCTTCATCAACACCGTGGTATCGACCCCCACCGCCACGAAGCCTGCGCCCAGCTCCAGATAGCGCCGCGCCAGGCCCTCATCGGCACTGAGAATTCCCGCCGCCTTGCCGGCCTGTTGAATCTGCACAATCGCCTGTTCAATCGCCGCTTGTACCTCGGGGTGGCCGGGGTTGCCGCGATAGCCCATGGAGGCACTCAAATCCGCCGGGCCGATGAACACCCCGTCAACGCCCTCGACTGCCGCAATCGCATCAAGGTTGCGCAGCCCTTCAAGGCTTTCGATCTGCACCAGCAGGCACATCTGCTCATCGGCCTGGTCCAGGTAGGCGGGGATGCTGTTCCAGCGCGAGGCCCGCGCCAGGGCGCTGCCGACCCCACGCACACCCCTGGGCGGGTAGTGCATGGCGCGCACCAGTTCGCGCGCCTGGTCGGCGCTTTCGACCATCGGCACCAGCAGGGTTTGTGCGCCGATATCCAGCACCTGCTTGATCAGCGCAGTGTCGCCGATCACCGGGCGGATGATCGCCTGGGCCGGGTAGGGGGCGATGGCCTGCAACTGGCCGAGCATGCCGCGCAGGTCGTTGGGCGCGTGTTCGCCGTCGATCAGCAGCCAGTCGAAACCGGCGTTGGCGGCAAGCTCGGCGCAGTACGGCTCGGCCAGGCCAAGCCACAGGCCGATTTGCGCCTCGCCGCGTTGCAGGCGTTGTTTGAAGCGGTTGAGGGGCATGTCCATGGGCAATTCCTCAAACGAAACGGCAGGCAATCGAACCGAGCATGTCGTAGTCGACATGGAAGGTATCGCCGGGGTTGGCCGCCACCGGGCGGGTGAAGGAGCCACCGAGGATGATTTGCCCGGCTTCGAGGGTGACGTCGTACGGCGCCAGCTTGTTGGCCAGCCAGGCGACGCCCTTGGCCGGGTGGTTGAGCACCGCCGCCGAGACCCCGGACTCTTCGATCACGCCGTTGCGGTAGAGCACCGCCGGCACCTTGCGCAGGTCGATATCGCCCGGGCGCACCGCGCGCCCGCCCATGACCACGCCGGCGTTGGCGGCGTTGTCGGAGATGGTGTCGAAGACCTTGCGGGTGGCCTGGGTCTGCGGGTCGACCTGCTGGATGCGCGCATCGATGATTTCCAGCGCCGGAATCACCCACTCGGTGGCATCAAGCACGTCGAACAGGGTCACGTTGGGGCCTTTGAGCGGCTTGCCGAGGACGAACGCCAGCTCTACCTCGACTCGCGGCACGATAAAGCGCTCGAAGGGGATGTCGCTGCCTTCGTCGAAGAACATGTCGTCGAGCAGCGCGCCGTAGTCCGGTTCGGTGATGTTCGACGACACCTGCATGGCCCGCGAGGTCAGGCCGATCTTGTGGCCGACCAGCTTGCGCCCGCTCTCGATTTTTTGTGCGACCCAGGCACGCTGGATGGCGTAGGCGTCCTCAATGCTGATGCCCGGGTGCTCCAGGGAGAACTGCCGCACCTGTTCGCGGCTGCGTTCGGCGCGCTCGAGCTGAGCGGCGGCTTGCAGGATCTGGCTGTGGTCAAGCATGGCGAAATCTCTTACTGAGGGTTGACGATGGCAGCCTTGGTGCGCAGCACCAGCAAGCCGCCGAGGGTGATGAACAGCGCCAGCACGTACAGGGCCAGGCTGGCGCTCTGGGTGGTGTCGCGCATCCAGCCGATCAGGTACGGGGCGAGGAACGAGGCAATGCTGCCGAACGAGCTGATCAGGGCGATACCGGCGGCCTGGGTAGTGTTCGACAGGAACGCCGGCGGTAGTTGCCAGAACATCGGCAAGGCGGCGCTGGCGCCCATGCCGGCGATGATCAGGCCGCCCAGCACCATTACCGGGTTGCCGGGCGCCAGGCCGGCCACGGCGATGCCGGTGGCCGACATCAGCAGCGGTACGCACAGGTGCCAGCGGCGTTCACGCTGACGGTCGGACGAGCGCCCGCAGGCGATCATGAAAAAGCACCCGGCCAGGTACGGCACGGCGCTCAAAAGCCCGACCCGGCCATCGCTGCCGATGCCGGCACCGTGGATCAGGGTCGGCATCCAGAACGCCAGGGTGTTGACCGCCAGCATCACCGCAAAGTACACCGCCACCAGCAGCCAGACCTGGCTGTCACGCAGGATGCCGGCGAACGAGGTGATGGATTTGCGCTGCTCTTCCTGGTTCAGTTGCTCGCGCAGTTGCTGCTTCTCGTTGCCGTTCAGCCAGCTGACGCTCTCGAAACTGTCGGGCAGGCACTTGAGCACCACCAGCCCGAGGAAGATTACCGGCGCGCCCTCGATCAGGAACATCCACTGCCAGCCACGCAGGCCGGCGGCGTCGTGGAACAGCTCGAGGATGCCGCCCGACAGCGGCCCGCCGACCACCCCGGCCATGGGCACGGCGATGGCGAACAGCGCAGTGATCTGCCCACGGCGGCGGGCCGGGTACCAGCGGTTGAGGTAAACCAGGATGCCCGGGAAGAAGCCGGCTTCAGCGACGCCAAGCAAAAAGCGCAGGACGTAGAAGCCCGAGGCCGATTCGACCCAGAGCATGCTGGTCGACAGCGTGCCCCAGACCACCATCAGGGTGGCGATCCAGCGCCGCGGGCCGACGCGGTCCAGGGCCATGTTGCTGGGTACGCCGAACAGCGCGTAGGCAATGAAGAACAGCCCGGCACCAAAGCCGTAGACCGTGTCGCTAAAGTGCAGGTCGCTGCTCATCTGCATCTTGGCAAAACCGATGTTGATGCGGTCCAGGTGAGCGAACAGGTAGCAAATCAGCAGCAGCGGCATCAGCCGCCAGGTGATCTTGCTGTGGGTCGAGTCATGTTGGGCAAGGGCAGCGTGTTGGGCAGTATTGGCTGTGCTCATGATCTTGTACTTTTTGTCAGAGGGCCGTTGGGGAGGGCGGGTGGCTGTGGTTCAGCCCGCCTGGTTTTGCAAAAAGGCGTGCACGTTGTTCTGTTTGAAATTCAGCTGCGGGTGCAGCTCGATCATCTCGAACGACAGCGCCAGCAGGTGTTGGCTTTGCAGCTCGGCAAAGTGCGCGGTGATCACCTCGAACAGCGCCTCGGCGACCTCGGTGCGGGTTTGCAGGTCGCGGCCGTGGCCGACCTTGAGGGTCATGTGGACGAAGGCGTAGTCGTGCTTGCCATCGGCCATGCGCCAGTTGTCCAGGCGCACGCCACGGCTGCGGATGCCACCCAGGGGGAACACGCCGCTGGCGCCCAGGCTGGCGTGGACCTTCTCGAACAGGCCGGGCAGGTCGGCCTGCTGCTCGATGTTGTCGGTGTACTCGGCGATGAAGTGTGGCATGAAGATCTCCGTTTGAACGGCGGCAAGCGGCAAGCTACAAGCGGCAAGAGCGCGTGCTCTTCGCTTGCAGCTTGTGGCTTGAAGCTTGTGGCTGCTGCCTTCGCGCTACAGCGGGAAGATGGCGTTGATTTGCCCGGTGCCGGAGCTGCCGAACGGCTCGGTCAGCACCTCGACCGGCTTGTTGTAGTCGGCGCCGCCCAGCAGGCCCAGGAGCATCGCCGTGTCGTGCATGCCGCCTTCGCCGTAGCAGTGGTTGGCGTAGTCCGGGAGCATCGCGCAGAACTCCTTGAAGCGGCCCTGCTTCCACAGCTCGACCACCCGCAGGTCCATCTGCTTGTCGAATTCGCGGGTCCAGTTGTGGATATTGGCTTCGGCGTTGCGGTCATCGGAGAAACGGTGCGACAGCGACCCGGAGGCCAGCACCAGAACCTTGCGGTCGCTCTTTTCGATGGCCCGGCGCACCGCGGCGCCGAAGGCAAAGCTGTCTTCCAGGCGGTGCCAGGCGCACCAGGCGGCAATCGACACGACCTTGAGCTTGTGCGCGTCGGGCACGTCCATGTGCATGTAGCGCATCGGCACCAGGGTGCCGTATTCAAGCTCAAGGCTGGGGATGTTGTGGGCCAGGGTGCGCACGTCGGCGGCGTTGGCTTCAAGGCCGATCAGCTCGCCCAGCTGCGGGCAGCCGGGGTACTCGAAGTCCATGTTCTTGATGAAGTGCGGCAGTTCGTTGCTGGTGTAGGTGCCCTTGAAGTGCTCGCCACAGTTGATGTGGTAGCCGCTGTTAACCAGCCAGTGGACGTCGAACACCACAGCGGTATCAGCGCCCAGCTCGCGGGCGCGGCGGCCGATTTCCTTGTGCCCGGCGATCGCCGCCTCGCGGCAGCCATGATGCTTGCCGGGCAGTTCGGACAGGTACATCGAGGGTACGTGGCAGACTTTGGCTGCCAGGACGACTTCGCCCATGATGGAACTCCTGGAAATTGTTGTTGTTGGAGCGGGCTTGCCCCGCGATGTGGTGTAGGACCGAAGCAAGATCGCGGGGCAAGCCCGCTCCTACAGGGATCTGCTTTTAGACGCCCCAGCGCGGAATATGATGACTGCCCATCGAGATACACACGTTCTTGATTTCGGCAAACACCTCGAAGCTGTACTGCCCGCCTTCACGGCCAGTGCCCGAACCCTTGACGCCGCCGAACGGCTGGCGCAGGTCGCGCACGTTCTGGCTGTTGATGAACACCATGCCGGCCTCGATGCCGCGGGCCAGACGATGCGCCTTGCCGATGTCCTGCGTCCAGATGTACGAGGCCAGGCCATACTCGGTGTCGTTGGCCAGTTGCAGCGCCTCGGCTTCGTCCTTGAAGGGGATCAGGCACACCACCGGGCCGAAGATTTCTTCCTGGGCGATGCGCATGTTGTTGTTCACATCGGCAAACACCGTCGGCTGGATGAACTGCCCGCGGGCCAGGTGCGCTGGCAGGTTGGCCGGGCGCTCCAGGCCGCCGGCGAGCAGGGTGGCGCCTTCCTCGATGCCGATCTTGATGTAACCGGTGACCTTGTCATAGTGGGCTTGAGTGATCATCGAGCCTACCTGGGTTTGCGGGTCTTGCGGGTCGCCGACGATCAGGCGCTTGGCCCGTGCGGCGAACTCGGCGACGAACTGCGGGTAGACGCTCTGCTGGATGAAGATGCGGCTGCCGGCGGTGCAACGCTCGCCATTGAGCGAGAAGATGGTGAACAGCGCCGCATCCAGGGCGCGCTCCAGGTCGGCGTCTTCGAAAATCAGCACCGGCGACTTGCCACCCAGCTCCATGGAGTACTTTTTCAGGCCCGCGGTCTGCATGATCTTCTTGCCGGTGGCGGTGCCGCCGGTAAAGGAGATGGCACGCACGTCCGGGTGGCGCACCAGGGCGTCGCCAGCGGTGGCACCGTAGCCCTGGATGACGTTGAGCACGCCGTTGGGGATGCCGGCTTCCACCGCCAGGCGCCCCAGCTCGTTGGCGGTCAGCGGCGACAGTTCGCTCATCTTCAGCACCGCGGTGTTGCCCAGGGCCAGGCACGGCGCGGTCTTCCAGGTGGCGGTCATGAACGGCACGTTCCACGGCGACACCAGCCCGCACACGCCCACCGGCTGGTACAGGGTGTAGTTGAGCATCTGGTCGTCGACCGGGTAGGTGTGGCCGTCCATGCGGGTGCAGACTTCGGCGAAAAAGTCGAAGTTGTGCGAGGCCCGCGGGATCAGCACGTTCTTGGTCTGGTGGATCGGCAGGCCGGTGTCGAGGGTTTCAAGCTCAGCCAGGTGCGGCACGTTCTGCTCGATCAGCTCGCCGAGCTTGCGCATCAGCCGCGCACGTTCCTTGGCCGGGGTGTTGGCCCATTTCGGGAACGCCTCTTTTGCCGCCGCTACCGCTTGGGCCACTTCTTCGGCGCCGCCGCTGGCGACTTCGCCAATGGCCTCGCCGGTGGCCGGGTTGTAGTTGACGAACACGTCTTTGCTTTCGACCTCACGGCCGTTGATCCAGTGTTTGATCATGTTGCTCATGCCTCTTGGCGGTTGAGGGCGAAGAACTCGGCTTCGCTGACAATACGGTTGACCAGGCGCCCGACGCCTTCGACTTCGACCACCACTTCATCGCCCGGCACCACGTCGGCCAGGCCTTCGGGGGTGCCGGTGGCGATCATGTCGCCCGGCTGCAGGGTCATGAAGCTGGACAGGTATTCGATCAGGTAGGGGATGTCGAAAATCATGTCCTTGGTGCTGCCTTGCTGCTTGAGCTCACCGTTGATCCAGGTGCGCAAGGTCAGGTTGGAGGCGTCCGGCACATCGGCGACGTCTACGATCCACGGCCCGACCGGGGTGGTGGCGTCGCGGTTTTTCACCCGCAGGTTGGGCCGGTAGTAATTCTCGAGGTAATCGCGAATCGCGTAGTCGTTGCACACCGTGTAGCCGGCCAGGTACTCCAGCGCATCCTCGCGCTTGACGTTGCGCGCAGGCTTGCCGATCACCGCCACCAGTTCGCACTCGTAGTGCATGTAGGCGACGTTGTCCGGGCGCCAGCTGACCTGGTTGTGGCCGGTGTAGGTGCCCACCGACTTGACGAACGCCAGCGGCTCGGAGGGTGGCGTGAAGGCAAGCTCGGCGGCGTGGTCGGCGTAGTTCAGGCCCAGGGCGAACATATTGCCGGTGGCCGGTGGCAGCCACTCGACCTGCTGCTCGGCGAGCAAGCGGCCATCCGCCAGGCGCACGGCGTTGTCGGCTTCGACGGTGACGGCGTGGACTTCGCCCTGGTAACGGATACGTGCGTGTTTCATCAGCGCTTCTCCTGCGCGGCAACGATGCTGTTGGTCAGGCGCCCGAGGCCGCTGATCTCGACTTCAACCTGGTCCCCGGGCAGCACATCGACGCGGCCTTCGGGGGTGCCGGTGATCAGCACATCGCCTTCATGCAGGGTCATGAATTCGCTGATTTCGGCAATCAGCTGGGCGACGCTGCGGACCATGTTGGCGGTGCTGTTGTGCTGGCGCAGGGCGCCGTTGACGAACAGCTTGATGCTCAGTTGCTGCGGGTCGGCGACCTGCGCGGCCGGCACCAGTTCAGGGCCCAGGGCGCAGAAACCGTCGCGGCACTTGGCCTTGACCGCCGGGCGGTAGTAGCTGTCTTCGGGCAGGCTGAATTCGTTGACGATGGTGTAGCCGGCGACATGGCTGAGGGCCTCGTCGACGCTGACCCGGGTGGCACGCTTGCCGATCACCACGCCCAGGGCCGGGCCCGGTTGCAGGTGCTCGATGCCTTGCGGGTAGACCACCGGCTGGCCATGGCCATTGCGGGTGTTGGGGGTCTTGATGAACAGCACCGGCTTGACCGGCGGCTTTTGATACGGCGGCTGTTCGAATTCGGCGAGACGCTGGTCAAGCAGGCCCTGGTAGTTCAGCGCTACGCCGAACAAGGTACCGCTGGCAGCATCGTGCAAGGCACGGCTCATGGGGTTCTCCTGGCTGGGGCAGGGGCAGGGTCCCTGCTCGAATAATTGTTAATGTGTTAACGTTATAATTAAGATGTTAACGAAATGCAAGCGGCTTGCTGCAGGAGTAAGCTGGCGGCATAACAACAAGCGTGAGCAGGGCCATGCGCGAGCAACAGCCAATCCCCAACATCAACATCGGCCAGGTCTACGATCAGCGCTACAGCGATGCCGAGGTGCATTACGACAAGCTCGGCAACCTCGCCGGGTTTTTCGGCCGCAATATGCCGGTGCATCGTCACGACCGGTTTTTCCAGGTGCATTACGTCAAAAGCGGCACGGTGCGGGTGTACCTGGACGATCAGCAATACGTCGAATCGGGGCCGATGTTCTTCCTTACACCGCCGACCATCCCGCATTCCTTCGTAACCGAACCCGATGCCGACGGCCATGTGCTGACCGTGCGCCAGCAACTGGTCTGGCAGCTACTTGAAGCCGACCCCGGGTTGGCGCCGGGGCCGCAGGTGGCGCCGGCCTGCGTGGCCTTGAGCGGCCTGGAGCCAAGCTACGCCGCCGAAGCGCGGCGCCTGGCGCTGCTGTTCGATGAGCTGCACAGTGAAATTAACGCCAGCGCCGCCGGGCGCGGGGCGGCGCTGGAAAGCCTGACGCGACTGATCATGACCAGCCTGCTGCGCCTGTGCGCGCGCTCGCTGCCGGCGCGGCAAACCCGTCATGAAGACTTGCAGGTGTTTCATCGTTTCAATGAACTGATCGAGGCCCACTACCTCGAGCACTGGCCGCTGGCGCGCTATGCCCAGGGCATTGGCGTCACCGAAGCGCGGCTCAACGAAGTGTGCCGGCGCATCGCCGACCTGCCGTCCAAGCGGCTGATCCTCGAACGGCTGATGCAGGAGGCGCGGCGCCTGCTGCTGTACACCGGCAGCTCGGCCAACGAGATCTGCTACCGCCTGGGCTTCAAAGACCCGGCGTACTTCAGCCGGTTCTTTTTGCGCTATGCGCAGCTGACGCCGGGGGAGTACCGCCAGCGTCAGGCGGGGTTGCGCTAAGCCTGGCCGCGTAGCCAGAGGTTGTCGAAACGCCAGGTGCTGAACAGCGTCTGCTCGGCTGCGGCGCCGCCGACCTGGCGCGAGAAAGCATCGAGCAGATTCAGGTAGCCCCAGATCAGCAAGCCGCCCCGTTCGTACTGGATCTGCTGGGCCTGGTGCACCAGGGCGCTGCGCTTGGCCAGGTCCGGTTGGGCCATGGCCTGGAGGAACAGTTCGCTGAACTGCGGGTCGTTGAAGTGGGTCTTGTTGGCCACGGCGAAGGGCGCATCGATGTGCATGGCGCTGGCCAGAAACGGCGCGCCGATGGTGCCGCCGGTGCTCAGTTGCCACTGGTCGTGCTGCGGGCCGTCGAAGGTGGCCTGGTCGACCTGGCGCACCTTGAGGCTCACGCCGATGGCCTTGGCCTGTTCGGCGAACACCAGCGCCGAGGCCAGGGCCGGGCCGCTGGTGGTCACCAGCTCGACTTGCAGTTGCTCGTAGCCGGCCTCGCGCAACAGTTGCGCCGCCCGTTGCGGGTCATGGGGGCGTGGGCCGAGGCTGTGGTTGAAGGTCGGGTCATCAGGTGCGTACAGGTCGTTGGCTACCCGGCCCTGGCCGTTCAAGGCACGGCGCACCAGCTCCGGGCGGTCGGCGAGCAGGCGAAACGCCTCGCGCACCTTGGGGTTGTCGAACGGCGGCTTGCTGGTGTTCATCTCGAACGACAACCAGTTGCCGCTGACCGAGGTTACCAATTGCAAACGCGGGTCGCGTTCGATGATCTGCAACTGCTCGCTGGGCAGGCCGTTGGCCATGTCGATCTGCCCGGCGCGCAGGGCCGCGAGGCGCGAGACCTGGTCCTTGAAGTCGATGATCTCCAGCTCGTCGGCGTAGGGTTTGCCGTCCTTGTAATAGTTCTCGAAGCGGCTGAACACCGAGCGCTGGCCGGGGCTGAAGCTTTTCAGCTTGTACGGCCCGGCACCGACCGGGTTGGTCACCGGGTGGTAATCCACCGGCACGATGCCGCCGAAGTTGACCCAGGTTTCGGCCAGCGGCAGGTAGCTGCGCCCGTCCTTGAAGCGAATGCGCACGGTGCGCGCGTCGAGTTTTTCCAGGTTGTCGCGATCGACCCAGTGCAGCAGCGCGGCGTAAGGCGAGGCCAGTTGCGGGTCGGTCAGGCGGCGAATGGAGAAGATCAGGTCGTCGGCATCGATGGTCTTGCCGTTGTGAAACTCCAGGCCCTGGCGCAGGCGCACGGTCCAGCTGCTGGCGTCGGCGCTGGCTTGGGCTTCTTCGGCCAGGGCCAGGCGTGGCTGCATCTGCTCGTCCCATTCCCACAGCTTGCTGTAGAGGGCAAAGCCGCGGACGATGCCGCTGCCGATCGGCTTGTGGGCATCGAGGTTGCCGACCTGGCCCCCGGCCAGCACGCCCAGGCGCAGGCGCCCACCATGGCGCGGCTGGTCGCTGGCCGGGCTGCTGGCGGCCGGTGCATCAGGGCCGCAGCCGCTGAGCAGCAGGCCGCCGCCCAGCGCCAGGCTGTAGCCGAGAAAGCGTCGGCGCTGCTGATCGAAAAGGTCCATAGCCTCAGGCTCCTGCTGCACGCAGGGCTGGCGCCTGGGTGTCGATGCGCTTGAGCGGCGCCCGTTCGCCGCGAAAGTGCGGGAGGATGTGCTCGCCCAGACGGTAGGCTTCTTCCAGGTGCGGGTAGCCGGCGAGGAAGAACAGGTCGATGCCCAGCGCGTTGTACTCGCGAATCCGCGCCACCACGTTGGCGTAGCTGCCGACCAGCGCCAGGCCCGGCGGGATGCCGATGTAACCAAAACCGGCCCAGACGTTGGGGTAGATGAAAAAGTCGTCGAACGGCCGGGTTTCGTCCTTGGCCGCGTACTCGTTTTCGTAACTGAGCTTGCGCGCGGTGCGCAGCCCGGCATGGGCGGCTACAGCCTTCACCGCACCCTTGGCTACGCCTTCATCGAAAAAGCGCCTGGCCTCGGCCAATGCCTGGGCTTCGGTCTCGCGGGTAATCACATCGATCGACAGGCCGAAGCGGATATTGCTGCGGCCATGCTTGAGCGCGCGCTCGCGAATGTCGGCAATCAGCGCGCGGATCTCGTCCGGGTGCTCGGCGCGCATCAGGTAGAAGTCGGCGTGACGGGCGGCGAATTCCCGCGCGGCGATCGACGAGCCGGCGGTGCAGATCAGCGGCAACTCGGCTTTTTTCTGCGGGCCGCGCAGGCCGCCACCTTCGGCCTTGTAGAAGCGCCCCTGGTAGTGGAAATTCTCCGAGTGCCAGTAACCCTTGACCACGTCCATGAACTCGATGGCGCGCTCGTAACGTTCATCGTGGTCGCTGAAGTCGCCGACTTGGCGCTGTACGGCATCCGAGCCGCCATTGATGATGTTCCACACCAGGCGATTGCCGCTGGCGCGCTGGTAGGTCGCCGCTTGCTGCACCGCGACCCAGGGCGTGTAGTGGAAGGGCTGGAAGGCGGTGACGTAGTTCAACGTGCGGGTTTCGCGGGCCAGTAGCGAGCACACCGTCCAGGGCTCTTCGCCGGACGGCGCGTTGACCATCAGCGCGCCACCGAAGCCGTTTATTTCGGCGGCGCGGGCGATCTGCCCGAGGTAGTCGATGTAGGTGAAGTGATCGCCCACGGCAAAGTTCGACACGGCGCCGGTACTGTCGCCGCCGGCATGCCAGTCGCCGCGGTTGCGCGGATCGCCAGGGAGGAACTGGGTTTCGCCGTGCAAGGGCAGGCGGGTGAAGAATTCGATGCTCACGGTCAGCGTCCTTATTGCACGGTGGGGTTGCAGAGGGGGGCGATGGGCTGGTCGTTGAACACCTTGCGGGCAAACGGCAGCGAGTCCTTGAGCGAAGCGTTGACCGTCTCGCTGTGGCCCAGGCCCTTGTACAGGTGGCCTTCGACGATCGAGCCGGTCTTGCAGGCATCCTGCATCAGTGCCACCTGGGTGGCGGCAGCCGGGGTCTTGTCTTCGGCGCCGGTGCCGATGAAGATCGGCTGGGCGAGTTTCAGGGTCGGGTAGGACACCTGCGCCAGCCACGGCTTGAGTTTGTCGCCACTGTTGGCCTTGCGGGTGTTGGCCGGGGTCAGGCCGGTGCCGACCACATCGGCCACCAGTGACGACAGGCAAGTGCTGCGCGCCTGTTCGAACAGCGGCAGGGCCTTGTCGGTGTAGAAGTCGCGTGGGTCGATGCTCGGGTCGTACTGCTGGGCTGCCAGCAGGGTGTAGAAACCGTAGGCCAGCGAGGCATCGAACTTGTCCTGGTCCTGTTCGCCGACGTTCTTGGCGCCAACGGTGTAGATCACCCCGGTACCGACGCTGCCCTTAAGGCCCAGGTCGGGGGCATAGGTGGGCGCATAGGCAGCCGAGGCGAAGGCGCCGGCGCCGCCCTGGGACTGGCCGACCACCAGCACCTTGTTGGCCAGATCCGGCACTCCTGCAATTACCGCGCGGGCGGCATCGAGGATGCCGTAGGCGGCCATGCGGTTGTTCAACAGCGGGTGGCCGCCGGGCACGCCCAGGCCCTGGTAGTCGGTGGCGACGATGGCGTAGCCCTCGTTGAGCCAGCGCGCCAGGTACTGCACGTCGCGGTACGAACGCCCGGCCCAGGACGGTGCGCAGACATCCGCAACGCCCACCGTGCCATGGCCCCAGGTCACCACCGGCCAGCCGCCTGCCGGCGCCTGGCCCTTGGGAATGAACAGCGCGCCGGAGACCGCCACCGGGGTCTTGCCGTCGATGCCGTCGGTAGAGCTGTAGAGAATGCGCAGCTGCGAGCCGGCGCCAGGCAGGCTCAGGGTTTTTTCCAGCGGTTCGCTGCGCAGCAGTTTGCCCGGTGTGCCAGGGATGGCCTGGCTCCAGCTGTAGAACGCCGAGACCCGGCCATCGCCTTGCAGCGGGTCGGGTTTGGGCGCGAAGGTTTCTGCCGCTACGGCGCTGAGCGACAGGGCCAAAAGGCCCAGGCCGAAGGCGAAGGTTTTTTCCAGTTTCATCGAGAGGTCCTTGCACGGTGCGTTTGCCAGGCTTGAGCGAAATGCGTGCCAGAGCGCTGCAGGGCCCGATTTTGCGGGGGTGGGCTGCCGTAACGAGTAATCCTGAGGGCGTGTCGATGCTGGCTGGCAGCCACGGATTGCTGGGCGACTGCTGCTGTGGCAGCAGCCTCAAGCGCTTATCTCTAACTGGAATATATAAATGCTAATTAATAATTATTTGTTCTAATTTGTTTCGGGCACTATGGCCCTGCGCTTTCACTGCCAGGAATGCACCATGTCGCTGATAACCCATCCCCACGCCCGGGAACTGACCAAATCCGTTCGCGCCACCGTTCTGGTGTTCAAGGACCCGCGCTCCCAGGAATTGCTCAGCCGCATCGAACGCCTGGCGCCGAGTGAAGCCAACACCCTGATCATCGGCGAGACCGGCACCGGCAAGGAGCTGGTCGCCCGCCATATTCATCAACTGAGCCGCCGCGGACGCGAGCCGTTCGTGGCAGTCAACTGCGGCGCTTTCGCCGAAACCCTGGTCGAGAGCGAGCTGTTTGGCCACGAGAAGGGCGCTTTTACCGGCGCCACCAACAGCAAGGCCGGCTGGTTCGAAGCGGCCAATGGCGGCACGCTGTTCCTCGATGAAATCGGTGACCTGCCGTTGAACATGCAGGTGAAATTATTGCGCGTGTTGCAGGAACGCGAAGTGGTGCGCCTCGGTTCGCGCACACCGATCCCGATCAACGTGCGCCTGGTGGCGGCGACCAACGTCAACCTTGCCGATGCGGTGGTGGCCGGGCATTTTCGCGAAGACCTGTTCTACCGTCTGCACGTGGCAACCATCCGCCTGCCGCCGCTGCGCGAACGGCCCGGGGATATCCTGCCACTGGCCGAGTTCTTCCTCGAAGAGCACTGCCAGCGCCTGGGTTACAGCCGCGCCAGCCTGAGCCTGGAAAGCGAACGCAAGCTGCTCTCGCACAGCTGGCCGGGCAACATCCGCGAGCTGGAGAACGCCATTCACCATGCGCTGTTGGTGTGCCGGCAACAGGTGGTGCAGCCGGCCGACCTGCACCTGGTGGACATGCGTTCGGTGGGTATCCGCCAGGAAGAACACAGCCAGCCGCTGCGCATCGCCAGTGAGCCGCCAAACCTTGAAGCGGCGCTGACGGCGCTGTTCGAGCAGAACATCCCGGATTTGTACGAGCATATCGAGGAGACGGTGTTTCGCACCGCGTACCGCTTCTGCCATGGCAACCAGTTGCAGACCGGGCGCTTGCTGAATATCAGCCGCAATATCGTGCGGGCGCGGCTGGAGAAGATTGGTGAGTTGAAGCGCACGGACGGTGTCGCCCTTTAGGCCAGCGCAATTCGAGCATCTGATCCGTATAAATACCGCCAACCTGAATCTGTAACTCAGTACACCCGAAAGTCATAGTAACGGCCTCCCTGATGAGGTCCGAACCATGTATCACTATGACGAGTATGACCGTGCGCTGGTGTTCGAGCGCGTGGCGCAATTTCGCGATCAGGTGCGCCGGTTCATGGCTGGCGAACTGAGTGAAGAAGAGTTCCTGCCCCTGCGCCTGCAAAACGGCCTGTACCTGCAAAAACATGCCTACATGCTGCGCGTGGCCATCCCCTACGGCACCCTCGGCGCCCGGCAGATGCGTACCCTGGCGCAGATCGCGCGCGAGTACGACCGTGGCTACGGCCACTTCACCACGCGCCAGAACATCCAGTTCAACTGGATCGAACTGGCCCAGGTGCCGGACATTCTCCAGCGCCTGGCCGAGGTCGAGATGCATGCGATCCAGACCTCCGGCAACTGCGTGCGCAACATCACCACCGAAGCCTTCGCCGGGGTGGCCGCCGACGAGCTGCTCGACCCGCGGCCGCTGGCCGAGATCCTCCGTCAGTGGTCGACCATCAACCCGGAATTCCTCTTTCTGCCGCGCAAGTTCAAGATCGCCATCTGCTCGGCCATCGAAGACCGTGCAGCGATCATGATGCATGACATCGGCCTGTACCTTTACCGCGACGGCCGTGGCCAGATGTGCCTGCGGGTGATGGTCGGCGGCGGCCTGGGGCGCACGCCGATCCTCGGTTTGCAGATTCGCGAAGGGCTGCCGTGGCAACACCTGTTGTCCTACGTCGAAGCCATCTTGCGCGTGTACAACCGCCATGGCCGGCGCGACAACAAGTACAAGGCGCGGATCAAGATCCTGGTCAAGGCGCTGGGCATCGAGGCGTTCTCCCGCGAGGTGGAGGAGGAGTGGCAACACATCAAGGACGGCCCGGCGCAACTGACCGAGGACGAGTTCCAGCGTGTCGCCGCCGCCTTCGAACCACCGGCCTACGACAGCGTCATCGATGATGAGCTGGCCTACGACACCCACCTGGCCCAGGACCACGCCTTCGCCCGCTGGGTGGCCTGTTGCGTCAAGGCGCACAAGGTCCCGGGTTATGCCAGCGTGGTGCTCTCGACCAAGCCGGGCGATGCCTCGCCACCGGGCGATCTGACCGATGCGCAGATGGATGCGGTGGCCGACTGGTCGGAGCAGTTCGGCTTCGGCGAGATCCGCATCGCCCACGAACAGAACCTGATCCTTCCCGACGTGCGCAAGCGCGACCTGCACGCGCTCTGGCGCCTGGCCTGCGAGCGCGGCCTGGGCACCGCCAACATTGGCCTGTTGACCGACATCATCGCCTGCCCGGGCGGCGACTTCTGCGCCCTGGCCAACGCCACCTCGATCCCTATCGCGCAGTCGATCCAGCGCCGCTTCGATGATCTTGACTACCTGCACGACCTGGGCGAGCTGAGCCTGAATATCTCCGGCTGCATCAACGCCTGCGGCCACCACCACATCGGCAACATCGGCATCCTCGGCGTCGATAAAAACGGCAGCGAGTGGTACCAGGTGACCCTCGGTGGCGCCCAGGGCAAGCACAGCACGCTGGGCAAGGTCATCGGCCCGTCGTTCAGCGCCGCCGAGATCCCCCAGGTGATCGAGCAGATCATCGCCACCTACTGCGCCTACCGCGAGCTGGAAGAACCCTTTGTCGACACCGTGCGCCGGGTTGGCCTGGAACCCTTCAAGGAACGGGTCTATGCCAAGCGGCCGGAGGAGCTGATATGCGTAATGTGATTGGCCTGCGCAACGGTGAAGCGCAGTTGATCGAGCATGATCCCTGGCAGCTGTTGCGCGAACCCGGCGAGGTGCTGCCTGACGGCCTGGTGATCTTGCCGCTGGCCAGCTGGATTGCCCGCCGTGCCCAGCGGCCCTTTGGCCGTGACGGCGTATTGCTGGGGCCAGACGACGAGCTTGAGCCGCTGCGCCCGTGGCTGCCCCAGGTGCCGCTGATCGCCGTGGATTTCCCGAGCTTTCGCGATGGTCGTGGCTACAGCCAGGCCTACCTGCTGCGCAGCCGCCTGGGCTGGCATGGCGAGCTGCGCGCGGTGGGCGACGTGCTGCGTGACCAGCTCAGCCATATGCGCCAGTGCGGTTTCGACAGCTATGCCGTGCGCGAAGACAAGTGTGCCGAGGATGCCCTCAAGGGCCTGGCCGGCATGAGCGTGCTGTACGGGCGTTCGGTGATCGAACCACGGCCGCTGTTTCGTCGACGCTGACGCCGTCGCCGGGTTCGGGCTACCATGCCGAATCGCCCGTTCGACAGGATGTTGCTGCATGCCATTCACTACCCGCGTTGCCCGGCCCAGTGATGCCGAGGCGCTCAGCCTGGTTGCCAGCCAGACCTTCGCCCTGGCCAGCCCGCCGGAGGCTGGCGAGCAGGCAATGCAGGAATACATCGACAGCCGGCTGCAGCCCGAGCATTTTGTACTGCACCTGCTCAACCGACGCAAACGCCTGCGCGTGCTGGAGCACCTGGGCACCGTGGTGGGCTACAGCCTGGTCGACACTGCCCCCGAAGTGCTGGGGATTGCCGAAGCCGATGGCTTGCCTGAACTGAGCCGCTGCTATGTGCTGCCCGAGCTGCATGGCCAGGGTGGCGCGCAGCTGTTGCTCGACGACACCCTGGCGCAGGTGCACGGCGCCATTCGCCTGACCGTCAACGAACAGAACGCCCGGGCGATCCGCTTTTACCAGCGCAATGGCTTTAGCAAGGTCGGCGAGGCCGTGTTCGAATGCGGGCCGGAGCGTCATCGCGACTGGGTGATGGTCGCGCGGCGCTGACAAAACTGGTTAAAGTGTCGTCCTCCTCTTATTGCTCAAGGTTGTGTTCATGACTGATCTCAGCGCATTCCCGATCACCCGCAAATGGCCGGCCAAACAGCCCGAGCTGCTGCAGCTGTATTCGCTGCCCACGCCCAACGGCGTCAAGGTGTCGATCATGCTTGAGGAGATCGGCCTGGCCTACGAGGTGCACAAGGTCAGCTTCGAGACCAATGACCAGCTGACCCCCGAATTCATCTCCCTGAGCGCCAACAACAAGATCCCGGCGATCCTCGACCCTGACGGCCCGGGCGGCCAGCCGCTGCCGCTGTTCGAGTCCGGGGCGATCCTCATCTACCTGGCGGAAAAAACCGGCAAGCTGCTGCCGGCCGACCCGGCCAAGCGCTACCAAACCCTGCAGTGGCTGATGTTCCAGATGGGCGGGATCGGGCCGATGTTCGGCCAGCTAGGGTTCTTCAACAAGTTCGCCGGCAAGGACTATGAAGACAAGCGCCCGCGTGACCGCTATGTGGCCGAGTCGCGGCGTTTGCTCGGGGTGCTCGACAAGCGTCTTGAAGGGCGCGACTGGGTGATGGACGAGTACAGCATTGCCGACATCGCGATTCTGCCCTGGGTACGCAACCTGATCGGTTTTTATGAGGCGGGCGAGCTGGTCGGCTTTGACGACTTTGCCAACGTCAAGCGCGTGCTGGCGGCGTTTGTGGCGCGGCCGGCGGTGGAGCGGGGGCTGAAGATCCCAGCTTAGCGCCTTATCGCGGGGCAAGCCCGCTCGCACATTCCTGTGGGAGCGGGCTTGCCCCGCGATGACTAAAACACCTGCCGAAACACCCAGTACAACCCCCCGGCCAGCACAATCGCCGCCGGCAAGGTCAGCACCCAGGCCATCAGCAGGTTGAACAGGGTGCGCATCTGCAAGCCCGAGCCGTTGGCAACCATGCTCCCGGCCACCCCGGACGACAGCACGTGGGTGGTCGACACCGGCAGCCCGTACATGTCGGCCGCGCCAATGGTGCACATCGCCACCAGCTCCGCCGAGGCGCCCTGGGCGTAGGTCAGGTGGGTCTTGCCGATCTTCTCGCCGACGGTCACCACGATGCGCCGCCAGCCGACCATGGTCCCCAGCCCCAGGGCGATAGCCACGGCGATCTTCACCCACAACGGAATGTAGCGGGTGGCGCTGTCGATCTGTTGCTTGAACAGCTGCACCTTGGCCTGGGTATCGGCATCGAACTGCGCCAACTGGTGCTTGTCGATCAGGCGGATGGCCTCGGAGGTCAGGTACATGTCGTTGCGCACGTTGGCCATGGCTTCGGCTGGCACCCGGTTGAGCGAGCCGTAGCCCTTGACTTCGCTGCCGATCATCCCGGCCAGCGCCGCCAGGGCCGGCAGCAGTTCGTCGCTGGCCTGTGGCTGGCGGATGAAAGCGCTAAGGGCCTGCCGTGGGTCCGCCGGCGGTGCCTGCGGGGCGCTGCGCTGCAAAGCCTGCTGGGTGACCTCGGCGACGGCGGCGAACTGCAGCGACTGGTCGGCCGGCATGGTCCGGTTCAGGGCATAGGCCATGGGCAGGGTGCCGACCAGGATCAGCATGATCAGGCCCATGCCTTTTTGCCCGTCGTTGGAGCCGTGGGCGAACGACACCCCGGTGCAGGTGAGGATCAAAAGCCCGCGAATCCACCAGGGCGGCGGCGTGTTGCCGACCGGCGCCTGGTACAGCTCGCGGCGCTTGACCAGCATACGCAGGGCCAGCAGCAACAGCGCCGCGCAGGTAAAACCCACCAGCGGCGAGAGCAGCAGTGAATAACCGACCTTGCTGGCCTGGGCCCAGTCCACGCCGCTGGTGCCGTCGCGCCCGTGCATCAGCGCGTTGGCGATGCCGACGCCGATGATCGAGCCGATCAAGGTATGCGAGGACGAAGCCGGCAGGCCCAGCCACCAGGTGCCCAGGTTCCAGATGATCGCCGACAACAGCAGGGCGAAGACCATCGAGAAGCCGGCCGAGGAGCCGACCTGCAAAATCAGCTCCACCGGCAGCAAGGCGATGATGCCGAAGGCCACCGCGCCGCTGGACAGCAGCACGCCAAGAAAGTTGAAACAGCCAGACCACACCACCGCCACCGACGGCGGCAACGAATGGGTGTAAATCACCGTGGCCACGGCGTTGGCGGTGTCGTGAAAACCGTTGACGAACTCGAAGCCCAGGGCAATCAGCAACGCCAGGCCGAGCAGCAGAAAGGGGGTCCAGGTGGTGACTACGGTGCCGGTGGCGTCGATGTCGCGCAACACGCTCCAGGCGGTATATAAAAGGCCGGCCACCAGCAGGCCGAAGAACAGGGTCAGGGTGGTGCGGCCGGGTTTGTGATCGAGACGTGGGCGTGGATCGTGGTTGGCCAGCGATGGGCTGCCAGCCAGGGTCGGGGTGGTCATGATGACGGGTCCGGGTTACCAGAAAGGGTCTAGCCTTGCCCGGCCATGATAAAAACAATCGGTGACAGCACCGTGACCTCGATCAAGGAAAGTCCTAGGATCAAGGGACCTGCCGATGGAGGGTAACGATGATCCGTTGCAAACGCGTTTATGACCCGCAGGATGCTGCCGATGGCCAGCGCGTGCTGGTCGACCGCCTGTGGCCGCGCAACACGCGCAAGGACCAGTTGCAGGCCCTGTGGCTGCCACAGGTGGCGCCGTCAACGGCGTTGCGCCAGGCGTTTCATCAGGGGGAGGTAGATTTTGCCGGCTTTGCCGAGCGTTATCGCCAGGAACTTGCGGCGCGTCCCGAGCATTGGTGGAAGCTGCTGGGCATGGCCGGGCAGGGCGATCTGACCTTGCTGTATGCGGGCAAGGACACTGAGCACAACAATGCCAGGGTGCTGGCGCAATGGCTTGAGGATGAGCTGGAGCGCCAGGGGCCGGGGAGTTCGCCGGTGTGTTATGCCGATGAGTTCAACACTTGAGTCAATGGGGCTGCTTTGCAGCCCATCGCCGGCAACGCCGGCTCCCACAGGGGCTGCGTGCATCCTGGCCCTTGCTTATTGAGAAAGACCGCAATGACTGTGCAACTGACCCCCGCCACCGACCAGCACCGCACCTTCGCCCGCGACCTCACCCGCCGGGCCATGCTGCCCTATTACCGCGAGTTCGACCTGCTCTGGCAGGAAGAAGCCTTCGACCAGGCCTGGGAATGGCGTGAGCAGTGGCTGATCAGTGAAGCCCAGCAACCGCTGGGTTACTTCAGCCTGAGCCAGGACCGCCAGGCCCTGTTCATCCGTGAACTGCACCTGCTCGAAGGCTTTCGCGGCCGCGGCATCGGCAGCTGGGTATTAACGCAACTGGCCGACTGGACCGGCCAGCGGCAATTGCCGCTGCTGCGCCTGATGGTGTTCAGGAGCAACCCGGCGCAGGCGTTGTACCTGCGCCACGGCTTTGAGGCAGTCGGTGAGGACGAATGTTTCGTGCGCATGCAGCGGCGTACTGACATTTTTACCAGTAGCGGCTGAGTGAACCTCGGGCATAGAGTCGACCGGGCATGGCAGTAACCGGATCAACTAACCCAAGGTGAACGCAAATGAGCGAAGCGAAGAATGTTAGTGGACTCCATGTTCCCGTAACCGAGGTCGACTACGAGCAGAGCATTGATTTGACTCTAAGTATTTACGATTCAAGGGGGAACCCCGTCCCAGGCGTAACTGTTACCTGGACCTCCAGTGGCTCCATCGAGATAAAAGAGTCAGACAGCTCGACGGATACTTTTGGCAAGGCTACCTGTAAGGTGGAAACCAAGTTTGTGCCCATTGACCCTGGAAAGAGCTTGATTGGCGGGGAAGGCTTCATCACCGCTGCTATCAGTGACGAGCGTTTTACTTCCCCTAAGCTCAAGTTTCGCGACCAGCGTTGAACTAACGGCTTGAGGTCTGGGACTGCATTCGAATGACCCCCTGCTGAGCAACGGTGGCCTCCAGCAGTTTGCTTTGCACCGGCAACAGGTCACCAATCAGCAGGTTCTGCAAAATCGGCTTGCCCTCGAAGGTGTTCGGCCCCAACACCACCTGCTGCAACCCCTCGACCCGCACCACCGCCTTGCCGACCTTGCCCAGGGTGTTGCCGCTCAAGGTTAGCGGCCCGGGCAGCGGCGCGGCATTGCGCAGGCTGACGGCGTATTCCGGGCTGTTGCCGATGCGGTTGCCGATCAGGCTGACGGCGCCGACCTCGCTGGCATCCACGGCGCTGCCCTGGCTGTTGCCGATCAGGTTGTCGCTGATCAGCAGCGGCGCGGCAGCGCTCGGCGCCAGGTTGCGCAGCTGGATGCCGTTGCCCCGGCTGTCACCGATCAGGTTGCCGGTCAGCAGCAGCGCTCCCTGTTGCTCGCTGACCTCGATGGCCGCCTTGTGCGCGCCAAGGATCAAATTGTGCTCGATACGTGCGCGGGTCTGGCCGCGCAGGCGGATGCCGCTGTTGTTGTCGATGCCGCGCAACTGGTTGTTGCGTACCACCACCTGGCTGTCACGCACGTCGATGGCGTACTGCTGGGACCGGCCGAACTGGCTGTTGTCGATCTGCGCCTGGCTGTGTTGCAGCTCTACCGCGCTGGACAGTTCATTGAACTGGCTGTCGCGGATGATCAGCGTGGCCGGGCGGGTGGATGCCGCCTGCTGGCTGCTCAAGGCGGTGGTCAGGCCGCGCGAGAGGTTGGCGTTGTAGCCCAGGCGGTTGAGGGTCGAGCCGATCACCTGGGTGTGGCTGCCGGCCCAGGCCACCACGAACGGCCGCCAGGCGCGGTCGGTGCTGCCGGGCTTGTCGCCGGCGACGCTCTCCAGGCGCGACTGGTTCAGGCCCAGCCAGCCCTGGTTGATCAGCGCCGTGCCGGAGTAGCTGTACAGGTACAGGCTGGTGCCTTCGAGCAGCAGGCCGCCGTCGCTGGCGATCACCAGCGGGTAGCTGAGCAGGTAGCCGTCCTTGTAGCGCTTGATGATCTTCGGGTCGTCAAGGGCCTCGTGCAGTTGCGCCAGGCTGACGCTGCCGCCGCGCACCAGCACCGCTTGCGGGTGATGCGCCTGGTAGCCGGCGATGGCGCGGAACAGGCCGTTGTTGACGAACGGCTCGAACGGCCAGCTGCCGGCCTGTGACGAGAACATCGGTTGCAGGCTGACACTGGCGCGGCCGGCCGGGCGCGGGCGTTCGCTGACCTGCAGTTGCACGGCCTGGCTGACCTGTTGCTGCAACTGCTGCAGGTCGCGCTGGTGTTCGGCGCTGTCTACCGCGCTCAGTGTTTGCTGCAGCGGCAAGCTCTGGCTGGCAGCCTGGGCCACGGCGCTGAACAGCAGCGCCAGGCAGGAAAGGGTAAGCGGGCGGGCAAGCATGGCCATGACGGTTCGTCCTTGGGTTACGGCAGTGTGGGATAGAACGGCTTGAGCGGGCCGCCGATCTGGCTGTAGTTGTCGACCTCGCCATCCTCGCTGTCATACAGCTGACGGGCCAGGCGGTGGCCCGGGGCGCGCTGCAGGAAGGGGATCAGCCAGGCCAGTTTGTACGGGGCGACGTCGCTCTGCGACTTGCCCTTGAGCTCGGGCAGGCCGTCGGGGTCGAGGATGCTGCGGGCGGCGAAGTTGGCCAGCAGTTCCAGGGTCTGCTGATCGTCGCGGCTCCACGCCAGGCCGTTGGCCTGCGCCGATTCTGCCAGCAGCACCAGCGGCACCAGGGCGTACTGGCTGTAGGTGGCGGCCAGTTTGCTGCGCGCCACTTCCAGCGGCAGGTAGGCGTAGCTGCCGTCAGCGGACTTCACCGCCTGCTGCAGGCCGCGGCGCAGGTTGCCGTCGGCCCACTGGATGAAGTCGTCGCGCTGCACCAGCATGCCGGTCGCCGCCACGGCCCAGGCCGCCCAGTAGTCGTGGTTGTTGAACCAGCTAAAACCGGGGCCGCGACGCGGCTGGTACTCGGCGATGATGCGCTCGCCCAACTGGCTGAACCAGGCCTTCTGCGCCGGCGACAATTGCAGCTTGGCGTCGCTGGCGGCCTGGGTCATCAGCAGGGTCGAGGCCATGGCCGCCACCGCCCATTTGCGCGCAGCCATGCCGGTGCTGCTGGCGTCGGGGTTGAGCAGGGCACCGGCCTCGGCCCAGCGCTCCAGCCACTGGTCCTGGCAGGCCAGGGCCATGTTCGCCTCCTGCGGATTCTTCGCCCGCTGGAAGCGCTTGCTGGCGTAGATCAGGCCGACGATGAACTGTTTGACCTGCTTGCCGATCTGTTCGCTGTTGGCGTCCGGGCTGCTGCGCAGGGTCGACTTGCTGGCGTCGCGCTGGTCGTACTTGCTTTGTAGCTGCAAGCTGCCGGTGTAGGGCGGCGGTGCTTGCTTGCTGCAGCTCAAGGTGCGGTAGTCGGCGATCATCGCCGACTGCGCGGTGGCCCGCGGCGGCCAGATCGAGCTGGCCGCCAGGCTGTCGGCCAACTGCAGGCTGGCGCACAGGCCCAGGCCCAGCGCGGTCCAGGTCTTTACAGGCATACGCGGGTTTCCACTTGGGTGGCGGCGGTGCCGGGCTTGGTCGGCTCCATGAACACCGACAGCAGGTTGGCCCCGGCAAATTCCTTGGCCCGGCTCAGCTCAAGATAGTACTGGCCGCCGGTAACCACCGCCTCGCGGCGAAACCAGACCTTGTCGCGGGCACCGTTGTCGTAATAGACGATCACGTAGAAATCCTTGACGTTCTTGTCGCTGATGCGGATATCGAGAAAGCCCTGGCCGTTGCCGAGGCTCTTGCGGTGTTCACCGGTATTGCTGAGCAGCTCGATGCGCTCGTTGACCCGCAGCGGCGGGCGCTGCACCCGGTTGGCCAGGATCTCGGTCGATACCGGGCAGCCGCCCTTGATCGCCGGGATCAGCTGGCGGTACATCTGCTCGGATTCCAGTTGGTAGTTGGCCGGCAGCTCCCAGATGATCAACTTCGGCGGCGCCTTGGGCTTGTAGTTCTCCGACAGCAGGTATTCGAGCAGCGAGCCGTCCTGGCCGACGCCGGGCAGGGCGTAGTTGAGGATGTCGACCTCAAGGTACTGCTTGAGGTAGCCGTCGAAGTTGAACTGCTTGCTCTCGTCTTCACGGGCGGCGGCGTTACTGTCGCCAACCAGGATCACTTGCGGGTCCGGCGCGTCGTCGAACAGCGCATCGGCGCCGTCGGCTTCGGGGATGGTCTGGTAACCGCGCACGTACTGGAATCCGTAGTTGTTGCCGCAGATATAGCTCAGCGCCAGGTTCAGGGTGCCGTCCTTGGGCACCATGACCCCGGGTTCGGTGCGGTAGCTTTTTTTGCTCAGGTCGGCGTAGAACGGCTGCCGGCGGATTTCTTCGGCAACCAGCCTTGCCGTGGCCTGGGCACCGGCCGGGGTCCAGTGGTGGTCACGGCGAAAAAAGAACTCGCCCTTGGGCGGGGTGTGCACCAGTTGCATCAACGGTGGCACCACCGCGCCACCGGCGCGCAATTGCTGCAGGTAGTTCTCCAGGTTGCCGCTGGCGCGGGCAAAGTCGAAGCCATGCAGCTTGTCGGCGTAGAGCTTGTCGCGGTGCATCAGGCCACGGGTCGGTTGCACCGCCATGGCCACGTGGATACCCTGCTGGCGAAAGGCGGCCATCAAACGTGCGAACTCCGGGCGCATGGGCGCCGGGATGCCGAAATCGTTGGTCAGGTCCACCGCCGAGCGGAACAGCCAGCGGTCCTTGGCCGGGACGATCTCGCGCATCAGCTTCATGCGCCCTTCGGCGTAATTCTGCGGGTTGCTCAGGCCCGGGCAGACCATGCACTCAAGGCTCGTGCAACCGGCCTTGGCGGGCTCTGCGGCCACGCTCGGGGCGCTCAGCAGAGGGCCCAGCAGCGCCGCCAGGCCAAGGGGAAGAATGCGCTTCATGATCACTCGCTCGGGTCGATGCTATTGGCCAGGCTCATGCTCTGGTAGCCGGCGCCCTTGGGCAGGAGCACGTAGCTGTAGGAGCGGCCCTTTTTCAGGAACAGTTCGTCGAACTGGGCTACGTTCTGCTCGTCGACGTAAGCGGCAAAGCCGATCTTGATCTCGTTGACCATGCGGCTGCCGGTCTGGTCCTTGCCCAGCGGGTCGACGATCACGTGCTTGCCATCGACGGTTTTCAGCGCTGCCTGGGCCGGGGTCAGGTTGTAGAAGGCGACCTGGGCTTTCTTCGGCTCGTTGACGTACTTGTCGGCGATCAGGGTCAGCTTGCTGCCATCAAAGACTACAGTGCTGGCGGCGTTGGCCTTGAGCTGCGGCTCGATGGCAGTGCCGCCGACGGCGATCTTGTGGGCGCCGGCCGGGGTGAAGCGGTAGCCGCTGAGCTGGCCGGCGGCGACCCGTTGCGCGGTGATCTTGCCACTCAGGGTCACATCGATGTTGCTGGCGGACAGGTTAAGCACACGGACGAAGGCCGAGTCGGCCGGGGCCACGGCGTCGTACAGGTCGGCATTGCCTTCGGCGGCATGAGCGGCGGCGCTGCCCAGCAGCAGGGCGCAAGTGGCGAGCAGGCGTTGCGGTGCAATGTTCATCAGTCTCTCCTTAGAAATGTTGGGTCTGGCCGGGGCGGCTCAGGGAGCCGAGGCGGTGGGCGAGCAGGGTGCGCAGGGGGAATTCCCAGACCACGGTGTCGATCTCGGGGTTGCTCAGCTGGTCGCTGGCAAGGAACTGGCTCATGGCCTCGAACGGCCCGCGGGCTTCCACCGACACGCTCAGCAGGTCGCGGTTGAGTGCTTCCTTGAGAAAGCCGACGAAGTTCCAGTCATCGATCTTGCTGTAGCTGGTACCGACCAGCATCAGGCTCTGGGTTTCACTGGCGAACAGGTCGCTGGCGCTCTGTTCGGCCTTGAGGGTTTCGTACAGGGCGATCTGGTTGGGGCCGAACTGCGGCGCCAGTTGCGCGTGGTTGAACTGGATGTAGTTCATCAGGTCGCCCTTGACCGTCTTGTCGGCGACCTTGTGCGACAGGTAACGCTGGTCACCGAGCAGTTCCGGGCGCTGGCGGGCCAGCTCATAGGCACTCAGGCGCGCGCCTTGCGGGCTCCAGTGGGTGTCGGACTTGAGGAACAGCTCGGGGCCGGCAAGGTTGGCCAGAAATGCCGAGCGCAACGGCGTGACGGCAATCTTCTGCGCTTGCAGGCGCTCGACGAAACGGTCGTAGAGGCTGATCGCCCGTGGGTCGACGGCGCGTTGGGTGTGCTCGGCATAGACATCGACCTTCATCGGCAGCGGCAGCACGATCAGGCGCTTGTTGTGGGCCTTGAGCTGTTGCTGGACCTGGGCGATCTGCTTGAGCTGGGCGTCGAGGTTGGCCTCAAGATTGTTCGGCACGCGGTATTCCTGGTTGGTGTAGAGCCAGCCGTCCTTGCCCAGCACCACGCCCTTGGTGCCTTCGTCGAACAGCCGGTACTGGGCGTTGGCCCACAGCTCGACCGACGGCTCTCGCAGGAAGAAGCGCTTGTCGTAGACCTGCTCGAACTTGCGCAGCAGCTTGCCGTCGACGAACAGGTTCCAGGCGTCGGTCTGGTTGCGGGCAAAGCTCAACACCGGGGGCAACGAGTAGACGAACATGCCTGCCAGCAGGACGCCGAAGGCAATGCCGTTGACCTTGCTGGCCGAATTCATGACCGGGTACATGGCGGTCTCCTAGAACTGAAAGTACAGAAAGGGCGAGAACGAATGCGCCGCCAGGCTGCTCAGCGCCAGGGCAAAGCCGGCCCACAGCAGCAGGGCCTTGAGGCCGCCGACATGGCGCATGAAGTACTGCTCCTTGTTGCCGGCGTAGAAGCGCACGTTGTTGCTGCCGGCCAGCACCAGCCAGCACAGGGCAATGGCGGCGAACGACATGGCCATCTTCGAGGCGCCAAGCACGTACAGGTCCAGCGAACCGAGGCCGTTGAGGCCGAACAGCGCCTGGTAGATGTCGATGCTGTGGCGCAGGTCGTTGGTGAAGAACAGCGGCATGCTCAGGATGATCAGCACGAAGGTGCGCAGGTTGCGGCCCAGGTGGTAGGGCGTGGTGATCTTGGTCGCCAGGTTGAACTTGCGCTCGATGACCATGCCGAAACCGAAGAACAGCCCCCAGCAGATAAAGGCGAAACTGGCGCCGTGCCACAGCCCTGACAGCAACATGGTGTAGACCAGCGCCGGCAGCGCCCCGGCGATGCGCTTGCGCACCAGCGGCATGTACACGTAGTCGCGCAGAAAGTGCGCCAGGGTCATGTGCCAGCGCGCCCAGAACTCGGTGATGCTCTGCGACACATAGGGCTGGTTGAAGTTTTCCGGAAAACGGAAACCCATCATCAATGCCAGGCCCAGGGCCATGTGGCTGTAGCCGGCGAAGTCGAAGTACAGCTGCAGGGTCGAGACCACCAGGCCGAACCAGGCATCGCTCAATTGCAGGGTGCCTTCGCTGATGAACAGCACGTTGATCGGCGCCAGCTGGTCGGCAATCAGCACCTTCATGATGAAGCCGAGCATGAACCGGCACACGCCCAGCGAGAACAGCTCCAGCGAGTGGGTGCGCTGGCGCAGCTGCGGTGCCAGCTGGCTGTAGCGCAGGATCGGGCCGGCCACCAGGTGCGGGAACAGCGCGACAAAGGCGGCGAAGTCGATGAAGTTGTTGGTCGGCGTGGCGTCCTTGCGGTAGATATCGACGATGTAGCTCAGGGCATGGAACACATAGAAGGAGATGCCCAGCGGCAGGAAGATCGTCTCCAGGGTGAAGGTGTTGATGCCCAGCGGCGCGAGCAGGGCGGCCAGCACCTCGGCGCCAAAGTTGGCGTATTTGAAGTAGCCCAGGGTCGACAGGTTGCCGATGATGCCGATCCACAGCAGACGGAACGCCCAGCGCTTGTCGCCGGCATCCAGGCGCGCCTTGATGCGCAGGCCGAACCAGTAGTTCCAGTAGGTGATGGCGACAAACAGCAGCAGGAAGTCCGGCCGCCACCAGGCATAGAAGATGTAGCTGGCGGCGACGATCACCGTCGAGCGCCACGGCGCCCGGGCGAGGAAGTACACGGCCAGGAACAGCGGCAGGTAGAGGAACAGGAAGACGTTGGAGGCGAAGATCATCTCGGGTTCCGTCCTTAGTAGCTGACCACGACGCCAAAGGTCAGCTGGTAGTCATCACCACTGTCCAGGGCGTTGCCGGCGTTGAGGTAGCTGGCGCTGACCAGGGCGTTGACGTCCAGGTGCTTGCCGTCGATGGCCACTGGAAACATCTTCCAGTAGTAGTTGAGGTCGAGCATCTGCCCGACGTCCTTGCCACCGCCGTGGTTGCCCTGGGCAATGGCGCGGTTGCGCTCGCTGCGCTGGTCGCCTTCAAGACGAATCGGCAGGGTGCCGTTGGCATCGCGCAACTTCAGTTCGGTGAGGCGAAAATCCAGGGCGCTGTGCGGTGTCGGGTTGGTTTCCAGGGCGATGCCGTAGTAGCTCAGGTTGCGCAGGTCGAGGCTGACGAAAGAGCTGGCCAGGCGCGTGCTGTAGCTGCCCTGGCGGGTGATGCGGTCGGACTGGATGGCATTCAGGCGAAAGCCGTCGTTGTCGTTGCTCGGTTTGTCGGTCAGGCCGCCGCGCAGGGCCACCCTTGGCGTCCACGGCAAGTCGTGAAAGCGCTTGCCGATTTCGCCCAGGGCCGCCCAGCCGCTGGCGTTGTGGCCGGTGCTGGTGACGCCGTTGACGTCGGTGTTGTCGACCTTGCCGTCCAGGCCCGCGAGCTCCAGGTGGTAGTCGCTGAACAGCGGCGTCACCTCAAGATCGTCAGCCTTGAAGAACAGACCGTAGCGCATGCCCTTGAAGTCGTAGCGGTCTTCAGCATCGTGGCCGCTGTGGTCGTTCTCGTGCATCAGGCGCACGCCGGCCCAGTTGTGCTCGCTCCAGCGGTAGGCGTACTCGCCCATCAGGTAGGTGGTGCGCTCCTCGCTGTCGGCCAGGCGATTGACGTCGCTGTTGTAGTTGTAGAACTTCTGCGCCACGGCGACAAAGCCGCGGGAGAAGGTGTCGTTGTAGTTGAAACGCAGCGACTCGATGCTGTCGTCCCACCAGATGCCGTAGTCGTCGAAGTAGCGCTGGCGCCCGGCCGACAGCGAAAAACGCGGGTCGTCGCCGAGCAGGTTGCGTTTCACATACAGCTCGCGCAGTTCGGCGTACCAGCCTTCGGGCTGTTCGCGGTCGAGATTGTTGGCGTTTTCGTTCTGCACGCTGGCCGACTCGCTGGAGTCGTAGTTCAGCCACAGGCGGCCGTAGACCATCCACTTGGCCCAGCGTTTTTCCGGCGAGTACCAGGCGAACGACGGCTCGTAGCGCAAGCTGTAGAACATCTCGCGGCTGCGGCCGACTTCGGAGTTTTCAGGGCCGTAGCCGGTTTGCACGGTGAGCTTGTTGAAAAATTCCGAGGTGATCACCGGCTCGCTGCCATCGGCGACCCGCACCGGCTCGCTGCTGTCGGCCTCGGGGCCGGTGACTTCTTCCAGCGCGTGCGCTGGGTACAGCGGTGCCAGGGCCAGCAGGGCGCCGAACAGGGTGTGGTGGGCTTTCACAGGGTTGCCTCCTTCAACAGATCGTTGCGTGCCGCCAGGGCGCGCGCGATGTCATCCTTTTTCAGGGTCTTTTCCAGGCGCGTGACCAGGCTGCGGGCACCGTTCTCGCCCAGCGCCACGGCCACCTGGGCATAGGTGTAGGCCTTGACCGGGTCGTGGCAGAGGGCGCGCCCGTAAGCGTGCAGGGTGGCCATGCGGTACCAGGCGGCGGTGGAGCCGGCGCGGGCCTGGGCCTGGAAAATCTCCAGGGCCTTGTCCTGGTCGGGCTGGTCGGCCACGCCCTTGCTGTAGTACTCGGCCAGCAGCAGCTCGGCGTCGGGGTAGCGGCTGGCAACCAGCTCGTCGATCAGCGCGCGGGCCTTGTCCGGGTCCAGGGTCAGCCAGTTGTTGACCATGTAGAACGAGGCCTGCAGTGCCTTGGCCCGGGTCGCTTCGCGGGCCCGCACCTGGTCGATCAGCGCTTGGGTCTCTTCGGCGTTGTGCTCGGTGGGGTTGGAAATCATGTAGTTGGCCTTGGACACCATCGCCGGCACGAAGCCGCGCTCGACGGCGTTGTCGCGCCAGCGATGGGCTTCGCCGCGGGCCAGGTCCAGGGCATCGCTGCGCTGTTTTTCCAGGGCCAGCTGCGCGGCGTCCGGCTGCACCCGCGCCGGGCCCATGGCACTGGCCTGGCGCTGGTAGCGGTCGGCTTCCTGCTCGGCGCGCTGCACGCTGTTGATGCTGTCGAGCAGCGAGCCGATGCGGTGCACGATTTCAACCGCCAGGGTCGGGCGCAGCGCTTCGAGGCTGCGGGCAAAGGCCGGGAAGGCGCGGTCCTGATCGTCACCGAGAAAGCGGTAATAGCGGTCGATCGCCCGTACATCGACACGCACCGCCTGTTGGTACCAGCGCTCGGCGCCGGCGCGGTCGCCCTGGCGCTCGGCCAGCACCGCCTGGTACAGCTCGGGACGGCAGTTGAGCAGGCACGACTGCTGGTACAGGGCCAGCAACTGCGCCGCCTGGTCGCTGGAGACCAGCTGCGGGTAGACCAGGAATACCTCCAGGGTGGTGCTGGCATTGCGCGGGTCGAGGGTTGCCGGGTAGCGCGTCAGGGCCTGGGCCATCCATTGCTGTTGGCTCTTTTGCAGGCTCGGGGTGCGGTCCAGCAGGCGCGCCAACGAGGCCAGCGCCGGTACCTGGCCGCGGCCATCGGCAAACGCCTCCTTGTACAGGGCGATGATTTCTGCGCGGCTGGCGCCATCGCTGTTGGCCAGCACATCACCGAGCAGCAGCTTGGACGCCAGGTCGCCGCGCTCGGCCAGGATGCGCAGGTCGGCACTGACATTGGCGCTCGGGTCCTTGTACAGCGCGTAGCGGATCTGCTCAAGGCTTTGCCCGGCCAGGGCATTGCCGGCGCAGGCAAGGCCGATGCTGGCCAGCAGCAGGCGGGAGGGCGTCTTCGCATTCATTGCCTATTCCTTCCTTGGGGGTGCTTAGCGCGACGCCGTGAACGGCAGGCCCAGGTACAGGTCCACCGCCACCGGCTTCTGGTACGCGGCGCGTGGCAGCGGGCTGTCGGGAACGATGGTCAGGGCCAGGTTCTTGTTGGCTTCATCGACGTGGGAGTCGACGACCTTGCCGCTGAAGGTTTCATCCAGGCCGAACACCTTGAGGTCCACCGAGGTCACCCGGCCGATGTCGGCGAGCTTGTCGAACGGCACGTTGGCGGTGACGAACAGGCCTTCATCCTTGGGCAGCAAATGCACCAGCGGCGCCTGCTTGTAGCCATAGCCGTCGAGGGGCTTGTTCGGGAAGTACAGCTCGCAGTCGCACGGGCTGTTGATCACGGTTTCGATGGTGGCGCGCCCGAGCAGGGTCTGCAGGTCGCCGGGCGAGAGATCGGCCACCGCCTTCATGTCGGCCGGGCTGGTGAAGCTGGTGGCCAGCTGGGTGGAAATGCTCGCCACCGGCGCGCCGGCCTTGACCTCGGTCTGCCCCGGCGCCAGGAGGAACTTCACATAGCCGTTGTCGGGCATGCTGATGACCTGGGCATTGGCCGAGACCTGGGCCTGTACTGCCGGGATACGGAAGAACAGCAGGTAGCACTTGTAGGCGACAAAGCCCAGCGCGGCGAGGCCGGCGGCGGCATACAGCAGGGTGCCGAGGGTGGCCTTGAGACGCTCACCGGAGCTGCGCGCACTGGCGTACTTGTGCTTGCGTTCCTTGATGTAGTTTTCCCGCTGCATCACGTTGAACAGGCCATTGATGTCGGCGATTTCACCCGACAGGTAGGCGCTGATGATGTAGCGCAGAATGTCGCGCTTTTGCGAATCGAGCTCGACGAACTGGGCGCCGACTTCCTGGCCGCGCTGGGAAACGATCTTGATCTGGCTGTCGATGTTCAGGTCGACCTGGTTCAGGCGCAGCTGGATCGAGGCATGGTACAGGCTGCCGATCTTCAGCGGCTCGGCGTGGACCAGGCCGATGCCGCCCAGGGAGATATCCTGCAGGGTGCTGTCGAACGGCGCCTGGCCGGCCGCGCTGAGCTTGACCCGGGCGTTGAGTTTGGTGCGTACGTACTGGCGTTCGTCGATGGCTTCGTGGACTACGTTGGCCGGTACTGCGGGTGTGCTTGAGCTACTCATGGCAGGCGCCTTTCCTTAACGTTGCGTGAGTTCGAGAAGAACCGAGATGACCCCGAAGAAAATCGCGATGGATGAAAACAGCATCGCCTTCGAGGACCAGCGGTTCAGGGCGGCGTCGAAGTTGACGGCGCCGTTGCTTAATGTGGTTTTTTGCCGGGTCCAGCTCTGCTGGTCCATGTGGAACAGGGCGTAGACTTTCATCAGCGAGCCGATGATCTGGTTGTAATAAAGAACGAACGGGTACACCGGGCTGACCGGGTGGCCGGCGAACAGAAACAGCACGGTGACAAGGCTGCGCGACAGCAGCACCCAGAACAGGTACACCAGCAGGTACTGGATGCCGAACACGATGCCGGCGACCACCGAAGCGGTCAGGCCCATCAGGCAGGTCCACATCGACACCCGCTGATCGAGCAGCACGTACAGGGTGAACAGGCCCAGGCGGGCGCGGCCGAGCAGGGCAGTGGCACGGAAGTTCTGGCGCAGCGAGTTGCCGTACCAGCGGAACATCAACTGGCGGGTGGCGCGCCAGAAGCTGTTGTCTGGCGGATGCTCGACGGTCAGGGTGTTGCTGTCGGGCACATAGAAGGTGTCCCAGCCGGCGCGCATCAGGCTCAGCCACGACGACTTGTCGTCACCGGTCAAAAACTGAAAGCGCCCCAGGCGCCAGTGCTGAAGAAAGTCCGCCTCGACGTCACGGATGAAGTCCGGGTCGGTCATGACACTGGCGCGAAAGAACGACAGCCGCCCGGTCAGGGTCAGCACCCGGTGCGACAAGGCCATCGAACACATGTTGATGTGCCGCTGGACGAAGCGCATCGAGTGCCACTGGCGCATCAGGCTGCTGCCTTCGACTTCGCAGAACTCATTGGTGGTCAGGCCGCCGACGTTGGGCAGGTAGGCGAACAGCTTGACCGCGCGCTCGACGCAGCCGGGCAGCATCATGGTGTCGCCATCGACTACGCCGACCACCGAATCTTCCAGCGGCATCTGCCGCGACAGGGCGCGAAAGGCATGGGCCAGGCCGTCACGCTTGCCGGTGCCACGGGCGCGGACGATCACCAGCTTGATGTCGTCGCGGTCCCTGACCTCGTTGCGCATGATCTCTTTGATGAACTGCTCGTCGCCTTTCTCGACGATCGAGGCAATCACCGTGCACGGCACCTTGAGTCGCTGCACTTCCTGGAATACCGACTGGTAGACCTTGAAGGTGGTGTGGGTGGGAATGCGAAAACTGGTCACCACCATGAACATGTGCGCCGGCAGCGCCGCGTCGCCCATGCGCTCGACCGCCTTGCGCATGCGCGGGAACTTCCAGTGCAGAAAGTACATGCCGCGCAGGTAGTGGACGATGGCGTTGCCATAGCGCCACATGCCCAGCGCACCGATGATGAAGATGAACTTATGGTGCGCAGGGTCGAGGTACTCAGGCGCGACCATCTCCGACGCCAGCGCGATCAGGCCGAACAGGCAGGCCCAGGCGCAAAAACGCGCGCCTGCCTGCAGGTAGTCCGGCCGGCCCGGGGGCGGCTGTTGCTGTCGTTCCATGTAGTCGTTGCTCCTGTGTTCGGGCCACGCCCGGCTGAATGACATGCGCACTTTTCGCGCCTGGCCAGGACAAGGCCGGCTAGGCAGGAGGCAGGTGAGCAGACAGTCAGGCGGGGTGCCTGGGTGAATCGCTGGGCACTCTCTGGGTGGAGTGCTCTTTACTGGCGTACGGGGGCCTTACCAGCAGATACCTTCGCGTTGGGCATCGCTGCCGTGGGCCATGAAGCCGACCAGGTCGATGATCTGCTTGCCGTCGCTGGCATCCAGGGCTTGCGCAAAACGCTCATCGTTGTTGCCCAGCACCACCACGTCGGCGTCGCGGATCACCTGCTGCAGGTCGTTGCATAGCAGCGACGAAACGTGGGGGATCTTCGACTCGATGTATTCGCGGTTGGCACCGAACACCCGCGCGTACTCGACGTTGGCGTCGTAGATGGTGAGGTCGTAGCCTTTGCCGATGAGCATTTCCGCCAGTTCCACCAGCGGGCTTTCGCGCAGGTCGTCGCTGCCGGCCTTGAAGCTCAGGCCGAGCAGACCGATGCGGCGCTTGTCCTGGCGGGTGATCAGCTCGAAGGCGTTTTTCACCTGGTTGCGGTTGCTGGCCATGATCGAGGCCAGCAGCGGGTGTTCGACGTCCAGCTGGCCGGCGCGGTAGGTGAGGGCGCGTACGTCCTTGGGCAGGCACGAGCCGCCGAAGGCGAAGCCCGGGCGCAGGTAGTAGCGCGACAGGTTGAGCTTGTAGTCCTGGCAGACCACATCCATCACCTCGCGGCCGTCGACACCGGAGGCCTTGGCAATGTTGCCGATCTCGTTGGCAAAACTGACCTTGGTTGCGTGCCAGACGTTGCAGGTGTACTTGATCATCTCGGCGACTTCGATCGACTTGCGGATCACCGGGGCGTCCAGGCCCTGGTACAACGACTGCAGCAGGTCGCCCGATTGCGCGTCCAGTTCGCCGATCACGGTCATGGCCGGGAAGTCGTAATCCTGGATCGCGGTGCTTTCGCGCAGGAACTCGGGGTTGACCGCGACGCCGAAATCGATGCCGGCGCGCTTGCCGGAGTACTTTTCGAGGATCGGAATCACCACGTTCTTGGCGGTGCCGGGCAGCACGGTGCTGCGCACCACGACGGTATGGCGACTGGCCTTGTCGCGCATGGCGGTGCCGATTTCGCGGCACACCGCTTCCATGTAGACCAGGTCCAGGTCGCCGTTTTTCTTGCTCGGGGTGCCGACGCACAGCAGCGACATTTCTGTAGCCAGTACCGCAGCCTGGACATCCGTAGTGCCGCGCAGGCGGCCATGACGCACGCCGTCGAGCAGCAGTTGCTCAAGGCCCGGTTCGACAATGGGCGACTTGCCCTGGTTGATCATGTCGATCTTGGCCGGCGAGATATCCACGCCCAGCACCTGGTGGCCACGAGCGGACAAACAACCGGCACAGACAGCGCCCACATAACCCAATCCAAAAATACTGATATTCATAGTTCCCTCTCCCAAGGTGCAGCAAAAGCTGACCGAGATACTCAGTTAAACGGCATGGTCGACGCGGCAGACGCGCAAGAAAAAGCAGCGCGCTAAAAGGAGGCGATGCAAGCGTTTTTTCGTTGTCTTATTACATCCTAAGGGAGTTTTTTTAACTTCGGCAAGCAGTCTCTAACTTTGAGTTGAATAAAGTTTAAATTCACTCTGTTAAAGTTTAAAAACCGTTATAAATCAATGAGTTAAAGTTTGTGGATAGTTCGGCGTCAAAAATCCGATATCCGCATTTTGCCGTGAAAATGACGCCAGAAAGCCGTTGTCTCGGTGGCTTTTGTCGATTTTCATGGTTTTTTTGACGGGCCTTTTGCAGGGGGTCTTGAACTTCTTTATTCTCCGCGCATTGTTGTAATAGTGCGGTGGAGTTTGCCCGATGATGGCACTTTAGCTGGCAAGTGAAGTTGCTGGTTTATTAGTGTCTTGAGTACCCAGTGCCGGTGGCGATTTGTCCGTAATGCGGTGGTTGTCCAGACAACCCCTGACAGGTAGAGCGGGCTTCGACTTGTGCGGCGGACCTGATCGCGGCATAGTTCGGGCTTCGTTCGAGGCACGCCATTGACGGCTGTGTGCTCATCCATCCGGATGCTGGATAAAGGACGCCATGCAAATGAACGGAATCGGCTCGCGTATCAGGGAAGAAAGAGAACGGCTGGGCCTGACCCAGCGCGCCTTTGGCGACATCGGCGGGGTAGAGCCCAACGCCCAGGGCAAGTATGAAAGCGGCGAGCGCACGCCCAAGGCCGACTACCTGGCGGCGGTGGCGGCGCGCGGGGTCGACGCGTTGTATGTGTTGAGCGGGGTGCACACGCCGGTCGAACACAGCAGCCTGAACGCCGAAGAAGAACAGTTGCTCAGCAGTTTTCGCCTGCTGCAAGGGGCTGACCAGGCTGCCGTCCGGCAGTTGCTCGGCAGCCTGGCCGAGCGTGCCCAGTTGCCGCCGGCGAGGGCTGGCGGCTATGAGCGCGGGATGTATGGGCGACTGTCGGGCAAATGAAAAAATGACGTCAGGCAAATGACGTCTTCCGTTAGGTCTACGGCTGTATTTTTTGCTAAGGTGGCGGGATCCAATTACCGCCGCAGTGCGAGGTGTCTGCTTGATTAGGGTGCTGGTGGTCGATGACCACGATCTGGTGCGTACGGGCATCACGCGCATGCTGGCCGATATCGATGGCTTGCAGGTAGTGGGCGAGGCCGACTCTGGCGAGGCATCGCTGAAAGTTGCGCGCGAGCTCAAGCCCGACGTGGTCCTGATGGATGTGAAAATGCCCGGTATCGGCGGCCTGGAGGCGACGCGCAAACTGCTGCGCAGCCACCCGGACGTGAAAGTGGTGGCGGTGACCGTCTGTGAAGAAGACCCGTTCCCCACCCGCCTGTTGCAGGCCGGCGCCGCCGGCTACCTGACCAAGGGCGCCGGGCTGGATGAAATGGTCCAGGCCATTCGCCTGGTGTTTGCCGGCCAGCGTTACATCAGCCCGCAGATTGCCCAGCAACTGGCGCTCAAGTCGTTCCAGCCGCAAGGCTCGCCGTTCGATGCGTTGTCGGAGCGGGAAATCCAGATCGCGCTGATGATCGTTGGCTGCCAGAAGGTGCAGATCATCTCCGACAAGCTGTGCCTGTCACCGAAAACGGTCAATACTTACCGGTACCGGATCTTCGAAAAACTCTCGGTCACCAGCGACGTCGAGCTGACGCTGCTGGCGGTCCGCCACGGCATGGTTGACGCCAGTCTCTGAGCGCATTCATGACACCTGTGTTCGATTCAAGCGCATTCCTGGCGACCTGCAGCGGTCGCCCGGGCGTCTACCGGATGTTCGACGGTGAAGCCCGGCTGCTGTATGTAGGCAAGGCCAAGAACCTCAAGAAGCGCCTCGCCAGTTACTTTCGCAAGACTGGCCTGGCGCCGAAGACGGCTGCCCTGGTGGCGCGCATCGCCCAGGTCGAGACCACCATCACCGCCAACGAGACCGAGGCGCTGCTGCTCGAGCAGACCCTGATCAAGGAATGGCGGCCGCCGTACAACATCCTGCTGCGCGACGACAAATCCTATCCTTATGTCTTTCTTTCCGACGGCGATTACCCGCGCCTGGGCATCCACCGTGGGGCGAAGAAGCAAAAGGGCAAGTACTTTGGCCCGTACCCCAGCGCCGGCGCCATCCGCGAAAGCCTGAGCCTGCTGCAAAAGACCTTTTTTGTCCGCCAGTGCGAAGACAGCTACTACGCCAACCGCACCCGGCCGTGCCTGCAATACCAGATCAAGCGCTGCAAGGCGCCCTGTGTCGGCCTGGTCGAGCCCGAAGAGTACGCGGTGGATGTGCGCCACTCGGTGATGTTCCTTGAAGGGCGCAGCCACCAGCTGACCAACGAGCTGAACGCCGAGATGGAACAGGCGGCCATGGCCCTGGCGTTCGAGAAGGCCGCCGAGCTGCGCGACCAGATCGCCTTGCTGCGCCGCGTGCAGGACCAGCAGAGCATGGAAGGCGGCAGCGGCGATGTCGATGTCGTCGCCGCCTTCGTCAACCCCGGCGGCGCTTGCGTGCACCTGATCAGCGTGCGCGGCGGGCGGGTGCTGGGCAGCAAGAATTTCTTCCCGCAGGTGGGTATCGAGGAGGAGGTGGCCGAGGTCATGGCCGCGTTCCTCTCGCAATATTACGTGGGCAACGCCGAGCGCGAATTGCCCGGCGAGCTGATCGTCAACGTCGTCCACGAGGATTTTGCCGCCATCACCGCCGCCATCGAAACCCTGCGTGGCCGCGAGCTGACCATCAGCCACCGGGTGCGCGGCACCCGTGCGCGCTGGCAGCAACTGGCGGTGACCAACGCCGAACAGGCGCTCGGCGCGCGCCTGGCCAACCGCCAGCACATGGCCTCGCGCTTCGAGGCCCTGGCCCAGGTCCTGGCCCTGGACGAAACCCCACAGCGCCTGGAGTGCTACGACATCAGCCATTCCAGCGGCGAAGCCACCGTCGCTTCGTGCGTGGTGTTCGGCCCGGAAGGGCCGCTCAAGTCCGATTACCGGCGCTACAACATCGAAGGCGTAACCCCGGGCGACGACTATGCGGCCATGCACCAGGCCCTGACCCGGCGCTTTGGCCGGCTCAAGGACGGCGAGGGCAAGCTGCCCGACGTGCTGCTGGTGGACGGCGGCAAGGGCCAGCTGAACATGGCCCGTGAAGTGCTGCAGGAACTGGCGGTGCCCGACCTGATTTTGCTCGGGGTGGCCAAGGGCACCACGCGCAAGGCCGGTTTCGAAACCCTGTACCTGAACGACGTGGCCCACGAGTTCACCCTCAAGGGCGACTCGCCGGCGCTGCACCTGATCCAGCAGATTCGCGACGAAGCCCACCGCTTCGCCATCACCGGCCACCGCGCCCGCCGTGGCAAGACCCGCCGCACCTCGACCCTTGAAGGCGTCGCCGGGGTCGGCCCGAAACGCCGCCGCGACCTGCTCAAACACTTCGGTGGCTTGCAGGAACTGACCCGCGCCAGCGTCGAAGAAATCGCCAAAGCACCGGGAATCAGTAAAAAGCTTGCCGAGTCGATTTATGCCAACCTGCATAGCGAGTAGAATGCCCGCTCACTTTGCAGCCAGTTGTGCCGATGAATATTCCAAATCTGCTTACCGTTCTTCGCGTCCTGCTCATTCCGATCTTCATTTTGCTGTTCTATGTTCCGTATCACTGGAGCTATATCGCAGCGAGCAGTGTCTTCGCCATCGCCGCGGCCACTGACTGGCTGGACGGTTACCTGGCCCGTCGCCTGCAGCAGAGCACGCCGTTCGGTGCCTTCCTGGACCCGGTGGCCGACAAGCTGATGGTGGCGGTGGCCCTGGTATTGCTGGTGCAAGTGCACGCCAACTTCTGGCTGACCCTGCCGGCGGCGGTGATCATCGGCCGCGAGATCGTGGTCTCGGCGCTGCGCGAGTGGATGGCCGAGCTGGGGGCGAGGGCGCACGTGGCGGTGTCGAACCTGGGCAAGTGGAAGACCGCGGCGCAAATGCTCGCCCTGGTGATCCTGCTGGCCAACCCGCCGGTGCTGACCTTCTGGGTGATTCTGGGCTACGCCTTGCTGATGATCTCCGCCGGCCTGACCCTGTGGTCGATGGTGCACTACCTGCGCGCCGCCTGGCCGCACCTGCGCGAAGGCTCGGAGCAGAAATAAAGCTTTTTTGAATCAAGGGCTTGACGAGATTTATTGAATCGTTACAATAGCCCCCATCACGACGCGGGAATAGCTCAGTTGGTAGAGCACGACCTTGCCAAGGTCGGGGTCGCGAGTTCGAGTCTCGTTTCCCGCTCCAAATATGGCGCTACAGCATTCAGCAGAGTGCTGTGGTGATAGAAAAAAGGCCCTTCGGGGCCTTTTTTCGTTTCTGCTGTTCGGTGCTGTGCAGGTGTCTGGTCCAGGGCACTGACGCATCGTTGAACCATCAGTGCCTTGAGGTGATTTCACCATCCGTGTCTACGGCAATGCGGTCCATCGTCTTCTGCGTGTCTTTGACGATTTCGCCAATTCGGTGTGCTTCCTTGGCAAACCCTTTGGCTGCCAAAAGTGGCAGGCTTTCTTGCAGGGCCTTCAGGGTTTGGCGGATATCGGCAGCGGCCTTGAGGTTTCGGTGCGGGTTGTCCATTGGCTCTCCATTGACGGTCTGTGAAGTGGCAGTGCCCGCCCACGCAGGACGGGGTAGCCGCTTCAGGGTTTGCGCGAAGTCACCGCCGTCAGCGACAGCGTCACGGGACCGGTCGGTACGGCAGAGGCTACGGGGGCTGTCAGTTGCATCCCCATCGCACCTTCCTCGCGGGTGTGCATGTAGGGCGTGTGCTCCAGCTTCTCGACCTGCAATGAGGTGACACTGGCCTGATCACGGTGACCGCCAAGGACGGCGTGCTTGAGAACGTCCGTGTCGGGTGTTTGGCCACGGTCGATCACGCTCAACAATCCTCCGGGACGCAGCACTTCATCGGCGAGTTCATAGACGCTGTTCTGCACGAAAATTCGATGCTCGAAGGCGGTTGGCATCAGGCGAGTGTCCACCGCGACGTTGTGGCCTCGGGCGTTGTGGGTGCCGAGCAGCCAGCAGGCCACTGCGTCGAATCGAGGCTGGGCCTTGAGCCACTGCTCGAGCTGCGGGTCACCCAGGGCATCGCCTTCGATCAGCAGACAGTCGGCCTTGGGCGCATCACCCGGCGCGCAGTAGTCGAGTCGGTAGGCGTTGTCGTCCAGGCTTTGGGCAGATTCGCGTGCAATGACCGCGACCGAGTAGCCGTGTTCTGAGAGCAGGGCCTGAGTGGCTGCTATGCAGTGGGGGTTCTCTTCCACGCAGACCACGCTGTGACCATTTTTCAGCAGCGCCAGGGTGGAATGGCCGACGCCGCAACCAATCTCCAGGATGCGCAGGTAGCCCTCAACCTGAGCGGTCATCCAGGCATAGTGTCCCTGGTTGCGGTGGCTGTTGGCATTGATCCGCCAGTTGCGGGTGTACTCGCGGCGAAACTGCTCCAGCTGGTGCAGTGCGCGCGGCATATGGGTGGTCCAGGGCGGTGAGAGGCTGTCGCCTGAGTTTGGCGATTTCTTGTTGTTCACGGTAAGTCCTTTGCCTGAGTTGTTTCGACGATCTGCTATCGCCAGGCTGGATCTTCGGGCAAGGAGCGTGCACAGGGCAAGCGGTGGGGTGGGGTGAAATCGCAAGTGGTCAGGGCCCGAAGCATGACGGTTTTGCTAAATGCTTTCAGCCAAGGCTCTGGTACGCGCCTCAACGACATTTCATACACTCGACTGACCGGTCGCCTGGACACATTGTCTTGCAAATTGGTTGAGTGGTCACCCGAGGTTGCCGCGTTCGTCGTAGACGTAGTGCTTGGCGCAATAGTCGCGCAAAAGGTTGTCGAGGATGTTCGAAGAACAGCTCGCTGGCGAGGATTTCAACCTGTTCAACCAGAGTGCGGGTGCGTTCGTCCGTGGCGCAGAAGAACAGCACGCCGCTCCAGTGGTCATCGTCGTCCGGGTTGTGGGCGTTGTGCTCGACAAGCTGTTGCAGGGCTTGCTTCAGCTCGGTAATTCGGGTTTTCAGTTGGCCCATGGCCTCATCCTCCGTTGACGCTGAGGTGTGGTCGCAATCCGTGCGAACAAAGTGCTCTTTGGCTTCTGGTTAACGATGCACGCTGCCGTGAGAGGCGCTGGCAATCAGGCTGGCGCCACAGGCGGTTTTCATGCCGTCGAGCGCGACCGGGATACCGTTGATGCTGTAGGTGCTACTGCCTTCGATGATGGGGAAGATGCCTTTGCAGAGTGGGCAGGAGACTAGGTTGCCTTTGCCGGCTATTGGTTTGCCGTTGAGGTCCGTACGAGGGATGGAATTACTCACAGTACCGCCGTGGTCTGTCGAGTCGTTGAGGCGAACAATTGCTCTCATGTTGTCTCCAGCATCGCGTGTAACTATGTCGCTATTTTTCGGGTGCGCTCTGTTGGGGGCATGAATACTATAGGATGTGAATATTTTCAATTTGTATTTGTATGCCATCCCCATTGCTTAATGTAACGGTGACCTCTAACGTGAAATCTGATTCTCCTTCTTCCTCAGTCCAGAGTGGTAGTTGAATTGACCAGGCTTCTTTGTTGCTGCAGTTAATTTTTATGGCGTCAATACTTGAGTTGAGCTCTTCGGATGTTGGTGTGGTTAATTTTTGTCCATAATCATCTATCGCTCTGCGCATTTCGTCGGCAGTCAATCCGCCTTTTGATGTAAGACTCTCAATTTTCTGATACTGGCCGTTTGTGAGCAAGGTAATGATGCTAAGCAATTCTTTGGACGCTTCGTGTGGGAGAACTCTCATCGTTGTGATCCTAGTCTGTTTTTTACTGTGCGTGTTTGAGTTGATTTGTTAACTCCAATAGACTCGAAGTATTGATCAGCTCTGTGAATGTTGGCTCTAGCATTATCTTGCGATACTCTTGCTTGTCCACTCAACCGGATTCGGCGCATAGGCATAAACATTCAACCCACCCGCAAACCCGATCGGGTCCTTGCCAACAAACCACCCGACCCCTGGATCATAGTATCGGTTCCGGTTGTAATGCAGGCCGGTCTCGATATTTTTGTTCTGTTGTGGTCGTCGCTTATGCCGGCATTATATTTTGTGGGAACGCTTGGGGACGGCAAATATCCTTATAATTTCTTCATCGCAAGCTGGGTCAAAAAATCTGCTCTCGTAAAATATAAAGCTATTTTCCAAGTTGCATTTTGAGAAGTGCTTTTGGATTGTTGTTAGCTCAATGGATTTCTTGTTGGGGGTGTTGTTTTTTAGACTTTGATGGAAGTCATTTTCTTTGTTTTGGTTTGGGTAGATAAAAATATTTGGGATTATGGGTTCGCTTCCGTAGGGATTGTCAAAATCTGTAAATGTTATTGCTATGAAAAGTTCGTCCTCATTTAGTTTTTTTACCCTTGCCAGGGTGGTGATTGAGTTAAGTAGGAACGCTGAAAGGCCAATCAAAAAGTCTAGAGTGTTGCTTTTCCCTAATATGTCGGCAAGCTGGTCAAGTCTGTTGTATCTTGAAATAAGTGGAATTTCCTCAAAGCTTTCGTATCTCAAGAAAAACACGTCCATATCATCATATGATTCCTTGCTTATTATTGAAGTGTACAAGTCTGTTAATTTCATTTTAATGGTATGCTCCAGCCATGGTCGTTAAGCCATTCGATTGTTTTTCTAGAAAATGTTACATCGCCTCTGCCCTTGTCGTGGATTGATCCGTCAAGGTTGTAACCTGAGCCACATGGGCAGTGTGCATGCCATTGGCTGTGAGGAACATTATTCTGGGGGGCGTCGATACGATCAATTTCAGACGGTGCTTGCTCCCTTTTAACTTTGGTTTGTGCTTGTTTGGGTGTTCCGCTTGCCTTGATCTTCTTTTTTGCAAGACCCAGCGGATCAACCCACTCAACCGGATTCGGCGCATAAGCAAATACATTCAACCCACCCGCAAACCCGATCGGATCCTTCCCAACAAACCGCCCCACCCCCGGATCATAGTACCGATACCGGTTGTAATGCAGCCCTGTCTCGACATCGAAGTACTGCCCCTGAAAGCGCAACGGATTGCGGATGTCCGCGCGCTTGGCGGTGTCGCTGCGTTTCTCCTGCACCGCGCCCCAGGCCTTGTAGGTCCCGCTCCAGGCCACTTCGGCCTGTTCGTCGGTAAGCTCCATGGGCATGCCCAGGTGGTCGCACTGGTACCAGGCAAACGCATCGAAGGGCGCCGGCGCGGGCTTGTGCTGCCAGACGGGATCACGCTCGATGTCGTAGGGGAAGTCGTAGACAGGCTCGACCAGCAACTTGATTGAGCGGTGCTCCACCGCTTGAGCAACGGGCACGAAGGTGCCGGGCTCGTACACGTAGTGGGTCAGGCGGGCGCCGAGGTCATGGGTGCGGTTTTCGAAGGCCAGGGTGTCGCCATCCCAGCCGTAGAGGGTGTTGCCGCAGCCGTACTGCTGATCGAGCTTGCGCTGTTCGTTCTGGTTCCATGCGGGACCGGCCTCGCGGTGGTGCTGGTACTTGGCGCGGTTGCTGGCCGGGTCGAAGGCCAAGGATTCAAGCGGTAGCCCTTACTCCCTGGCAGCACTCACGGTGATACGACCTGCTTGTAATAGCTCGATGCAGATAACCGTTTCATCGACGCGGGAGGGCATTGACTCCTGGATGATGACGCCGTCAATGCAGGCGGTGCGCATGCGGTGGCGCAGGGCCCTGCCTTGAGGGTCGAAGAACAGCTCGCTGGCGAGGATTTCAACCTGTTCAACCAGAGTGCGGGTGCGTTCGTCCGTGGCGCAGAAGAACAGCACGCCGCTCCAGTGGTCATCGTCGTCCGGGTTGTGGACGTTGTGCTCGACAAGCTGATGCAGGGCTTGCTTCAGCTCGGCAATTCGGGTTTTCAGTTGGCCCATGGCCTCATCCTCCGTTGACGCTGAGGTGTGGTCGCAATCCGTGCGAACAAAGTGCTCTTTAGTTTCGGGTTATCGATGCACGCTGCCGTGAGAGGCGCTGGCGATCAGGTTGGCGCCACAGGCGGTTTTCATGCCGTCGAGCGCGACCGGGATACCGTTGATGCTGTAGGTGCTACTGCCTTCGATGATGGGGAAGATGCCTTTGCAGAGCGGGCAGGAGACTAGGTTGCCTTTGCCTGCCATTGGGCGGCCGATGAGATTTGTATGGGCAATAGACTCCATAACAAAGCCGCCATGGTCAGTAGCGTCGTTGAGCCGAACAATATTATTCAAATTATTCTTCGCTAGATTCGATTGTTTGTAGGATGGTTTCCATCTCGTATCAGTGGGGTTATGGAATAAGTGATTCTGGATCGATTTTCAGAAATTCAGAAAAGCTCTCCGCAATAAAAGTCGTCTCTCCAGTTTCGTGCGACCATTTGGTTATTATTGGCTCTCCGCTAATTCCGGTTTTTGAGTAGTCCAGGCAATAGTAATCGCCTGTGCCGAATTCTGCGATGGGTAGTAGTTCTTCAAGTTTCTTTTGATTCTCTGGAAAGTTATTGATCCAGCTTCGCCAATTTCCTCTAAAAGTTCTTACAATTGAGTCCCATGTTTTCCTCGGGTCGCGCTTATCGTAAACTGGGAATATTGTCAAACTGTCGAGTGTTTTCCCATTATTGGCTAGTAGCCATTTCGAGAGTGATTCTGGGAGTTGCCTGCCCAATTCTGCTTCAGCGGCGAGGATTGCATCAATAGTTGTTCCAATTACGCGTGCTTTTGACATTTTGTATGTCCTCGTTTGCTGAATTAAGGGAGGGTGCCTGGCTTCGGTAGGCTCAGGGCTCCGCTTCCGCGAGGTCCTGATCTTGGCATTCTTGCAGTCCAGCAACCATCTCTTTTTCGCCAGTAGCGATGCTGGATCCCTCTATGGTCAGCGGCTAACATCGGGTCGGCATGGGAGTAGTCAAACCCTTTTTCACTTTCGTAACCGGGCCTGTGTGCAAGTTCATATCCAGGAGGTGCTTTAATTGTAGTTTTTTTTCCAGAGTTTACTTGTCTGACTTGGTTTTTAATCCACCCTCTCATTGCACTTGGGGTTTTGGGGTCTTCGGAGATCTGTTGCCAGCGAGTACTTGAATTTACAAAGCTATCACCGCAGCAGCAAGTTTTGGCCAGCCCTAGTGGGTCAATCCACGTAGTTGGGTTCGGCGCGTAAGTGAAGATGTTTAACCCACCCGCAAACCCGATCGGATCCTTCCCAACAAACCGCCCAACCCCCGGATCATAGTACCGATACCGGTTGTAATGCAGCCCTGTCTCGACATCGAAGTACTGACCCTGAAAGCGCAACGGATTGCGGATGTCCGCGCGCTTGGCGGTGTCGCTGCGTTTCTCCTGTGCCGCGCCCCAGGCCTTGTAGGTGCCGCTCCAGGCCACTTCGCCCTGTTCGTCGGTCAGCTCCATGGGCGTGCCCAGGTGGTCGCACTGGTACCAGGCAAACGCATCGAAGGGCGTTGGCGCGGGCTTGTGCTGCCAGACGGGATCACGCTCGATGTCGTAGGGAAAGTCGTAGACGGGCTCGAGCAGCAACTTGATGGAGCGGTGCTCCACCGCTTGAGCAACGGGCACGAAGGTGCCGGGCTCGTACACGTAGTGGGTCAGGCGGGCGCCAAGGTCATGGGTGCGGTTTTCGAAGGCCAGGGTGTCGCCATCCCAGCCGTAGAGGGTGTTGCCACAACCGTACTGCTGATCGAGCTTGCGCTGTTCGTTCTGGTTCCATGCGGGCCCGGCCTCGCGGCGGTGCTGGTACTTGGCGCGGGAGCGCTTGCACAGGCGCCGGCCGAGGGCGTCATAGGCATAGTGGACAGTCAGTCGACCATCCTCGTAGTGCGTCAAGCGGTCGTAGAGGTCCCAGCTGAAGCTGGCTTTCTTGCCGTTCTCGATGCGCTCCTTGAGGTTGCCGCGTTCGTCGTAGACGTAGTGCTTGCCGCAATAGTCGCGCAGCAGGTTGTCGAGCAGTTTGCTGCGCGGGTAGCCGTTGCGCTCCTGGGGTGCCTGCGGGTCGAGGAGGTTGCTGGCCGGGTCGAAGGCGAAATGTTCGCTATTTGCCAAACTGCCTGCTTCCAGCAGGCGGCCAACAGGATCGTAGCGGTAGTTGATGGCGCCACGGCGCAGGTCCTGGATGGTCGTGAGCTGACCGGCAACGTCGTAACGGTAGTTGCGTACTGACAAGCGGTTTGACTCACCGCGTCGAGCGACGGTCTGTTCCTGCAAGTGACCGTTCGGTGTCCAGCTCTGGCGCTGTTGCAGGCCGTTGCCTTGCTCGCGGCCAATCTCGCGGTGCAGGTCGTCACGCTGATAATTCAGCAGTTCCCGGTCGTCCAGCTTGAGCGCCAGCAGGTGGCCGCTGCCATAGGTCAACCAACTGACCCGATGGCCATCGGGCCGCACCGTGGCAACCCGCTGGTTCAGCGCGTCATACTCGTGCCTCCAGATGGCGACTTGGGGGTTTTTCAGGTAGCGCAGGTACTGGTGTTCGCGCGTGTTGTTGCCGGCGGCATCGTAGAACCATTGCAGTTTGCAGGCGTCGTTCTCGGCGAGCAGCAGATTGCCGTTACCGTCGTAGGCGAACGTTTCGGTTTGCCATTCCTGCGTCGCACTTTGACCTGCCTGGCGCATTAGCAGTCGGCCCAGGGGGTCGTATTCGAAACAGGTGACGCGATCGCCATCAAGGCGGCGGGTAGGCTGGTTGCTGCCGTTGTCGTAGAGGTAGTGGATGGTTTGCTGGTCGAAACCGGTTTCCTTCAGCAGGCGGCCAACAGGGTCGTACTTGAAGGTAGCCGCGCTGTTGTTCTCGTTGCGCAACTCGACAAGCTGGCCAAGCCGGTCCCAGCGGTAGTTGAGGATGCTGCCATCGGCGTTCAGGCGTTGCTGGATCAGCCCCGCTTCGTTGTACTGCCAAACGGTGCGGCGCTGCAGGGCGTCGACGTGGTCGAGAAGACGGCCTTCGGCATCGCGCTCGAAACGCTCCTCGGTCTTGTCCGGGTGAACAATACGGCTGAGCTGACCTGCCTGGTAATGGTAGCTGGTGACCATGCCCACGGCATCGGTAGCCTGAGACAGTTGACCCAGCGCGTTGTATCGCCATTGGCTGGTTTTGCCGGAACAGTCGGTGTAGCGAGTTAGTTGGCCGTCGGCGTTGTAGGCGAGCTTTTTTTCCGCGCCATTGGCGTCGATGATGGCAACGGGCAGGTTGTCGCTGTTGTACCTGTACTGGGTCTTGCGCTCCAGCGGATCGAGGGTTTCGATGATGTTGCCACGCTGGTCGTAGTCGTACTTCCACAGCCCGCCCTCGGCATCGCGGGTCTTGAAGCGCAGGTCCCGGTCGTCGTAGGCATGGTGGACGCTCGTGCCGTCGGGGCGGGTGTGCTGGACCAGGTTGCCGCGCTCATCGTAGGCGTAGCTGTCGATGCTGCCGTCGGTGTGGATGTGCTGAGTGACGTTCTTGGCATCGTCACGATAGAACCACTCCTCGTTGCTATCGGGATGGATGATGCGGTAGGTGTAGCCAAGGACATCGTAGTAATACAGCGTCTCTTGGCCGTTGGCGTCGAGCAGGCGTGTCAGGCGGATGTTCGGATCCCAGCTCAGGCGGGTGTCCTGGCTGCCATCGTCGGCCCATTCTCGAACCGCTTTGGCATCCGGCCCGTTGCCTTGCCATTGCAGGTTCATGCCGCGGCCGGTGCGGTCGGTGTAGCGGGTTAGCAGATGGTGCTGATAGTCATAGTTCCATTGAGCATCGTGCTCGTCGCGGGCGGCGCGCAGGTCACCCTGGTTGTCGAATTCATAACTTGCCAACTGTCGAAGCGCTTGGCCGTCATGCATGAGCCAAAGTGCCTTGATTCGGCCCTGGTCGTCGATCTGGGTATGGATGTGCTGGTGCGGGGTGTCGTTCTGGTAGGTGAGCAAGTCCGAGAGCACGCTGTGTTCAGCGTGTTGGTGCTCGTAGTGCAAGGCAATGCGGGCACCGCCGCGCAGGCTGATGGCTGTCAGTCGGAACTGATTGCTTACCCGTTCGTAGTGCTCCTGGCTGTCATGCCCCCGAAGCAATACCAGTTTGCTTTTGCTGGTGCGCGCAATGACCAGGTTTTCAATCGGGTCCAGATGGTGATGGTGAACGTCGGGAAGCGGGTAGTGGTGGCTACGCCCATCGGTCGCATGGTAGGTAAGTTGATCTTCGTTCAGATCGAAGCGGCTGGAGAACGGCGTGATCCAGCGGGCACCGAACGGGTTGTTGTCAAAGGCTGAGAGTGAGGAGCGGTAAGTCCTGTTCCACACCAGAGGGAAGGTGCCGGGAAGCTCGAAGTCGGTATGGACAATTGTTTCGCTGCCCATGGCGAAGCTGATGCTGCACTGGGTGCCAGCTTTGCTTCCCTGCTTTTGGCAGTTACCGTCAGCACGGGCAGAGCGCTGGGCCGGACTGGCTTGCGTGCCATTTTGCGGCTGTGGCCTCCTGGCTTCGTTGGTTCTGCCAGGCGCCATGTTGGCCTGGCGTGGGGCATGCTTGCGTCGCTGCAAGGCACTGGAAAGTGCCCTGATGATGGTGAGAAGGCTGTCCGGGTTGGTTTCACTGCCTGTCTGGATGATCTTGTCGCTGGCAATATTGCCAATCTGCTCGATGCTGGCCGCAACGGGCTCAAGGGTTTTCTGCAACTGTTGCTTTTGGGTGTCGCCTAAGCCGATATCGTCTTTTCCAAAGCCGAATCCGGTGCGTCTCTTGAAGGCATCAGCAGCTTCAACTATCAGGCGGATTCCAGGAAAGAGCGCGGTCAGCGCCACGTCCTGCACAGTGCCGCTTGCCACTGAACGGATGAGGTCAGCGAGGAAATTACAAACCTCGATGACCTTTTGTGCAAAGGCCTTGAGGATGCTTTGCAGGGTGGCTTCAACCTCCTTGACGAACGCCTCGAGATCGCCGGGGCAGACATCGGCCAGCGCGCTTTCGATGGTGGTCAGGAGCGCCTGGCTGATGTCGCCTTTGGTGGTTCTGATGGTCTTCAGTGACGGGCGCATGACCGCTCGGGCTGCTCCGACTCCAGGGAGCGGAACCAGGCCGAACATGTTGATCCCCAGGCCGACCCAATTGTAGAGATCGGCCCTGTAAGTGGCGTCGCCCTGGGCCAGCTCAATGATGTCGCCGATCGCATCGGCCGCAGCGAAGATGGAGCCTGCGACGGGTAGCATTTCACCGACAGTAATAACAGCGCGCCAGTTGACGGCATCACCGGTGAGCCCGGTCAGCCACTGCGCCAGCGTGTCTGTGCCAGCCCTTACATCCTCTTCGGTAAATGTATTCTTGGGCGCGACCGCACCTTCACATCGAGCCATTCGGGCCGCCTCCGTTACTGGGTCGATTTGCTGGAATAGCGGGAAGGGAGAGGGGCAGTCCTTTTTCAGCGGACTCCATTGCGAAGAGGCGGTCCAACGTCTGCTGGATGACCTGCGACGGTCGCGAGGTAGTCATGGCGCCTGGTGTCGCGGAGGATCGTGCTGCCGGGTCTGCAAAGGGCGCTGCCGAGGCGGCGCGAGTCTGGTCTGTGCCGAACAGCACCTTGACCGGTCCTGGCGCCAGGCCCGCTACCGCCGCAAACCCGTTGTCATCCAGCGTGCCCTTGAAAACCTGCCCGAGTGCATCCTCGACCTGATACTCCGAGCCCTTGAACGCAAAGCCATTGGCGTAGTGCTGAAACAGCTCAAGATTGCCTTTCCCGGCTTTTGGCCCGTCAGGAAAGGCCGCCGCCTGGCTCTTTGCGCCTTTGTAGAAAAAGTCCGTGGCGTGGGTTGTGTACACGCCGCTGGTGGCGTGGGTGATGCCGCCGGCGTTGTAGGTGCTGCTGCTGCCCGCCGCCTGGATCACCAGCTCCTCCTTGGCGCTGAGGATGATGCGTTCGGCGCTGACGGTGACCTTGAGTTTGGCCAGCAGGTTGATGCTGTCTTTCAAGGCGCGGATGTCGATATCGCCGGAGGCTGCGACCAGGCGCCAGCCGAGGCTTTGCACGAAGGTGCGCAGGCCTCGGCTGACACTGATCAGCAGGCGCTTGCCGACCGCCAGGCTGGTGTGCCCGCCACTGCTCAGGCCCAGGTGTTCGCCGCTGGCCAGGTGCGTGGATTGCGGCGTGCTGCTGGCGATCCCGGCCGGGCTGTCGAGGACCAGGAAGGGTTCACTGAACTCGGGGAATTGATTGGCGTTCGGGTTGCCGGTACCGCGGCCGCGTATGCCGTCGTGCTGGGCCTGCAGCGCATCGGCGACTTCGTCCTGGTCGCCGCTTTCCTGGGCCAGGTGGTCGCGGGCTTCGCTGGCGAAGGTGGCGTGGTATTGCTGGGCGGTCTTGAGGCGTTCGGCGGTTTGCGGCAGGTCGGTGTGGTGGGCGGCGGCGCGGGCGCGCAGTTCAGTTGTCAGTAGCAGGCCGCCGCCGGCACGCACCACGCCGTGGGCGTCGGTGCGCAGTTCGAAGCCTTCACCCCGGGGCTGCCCGCCACCGGGCCGGGGATGGGTCAGGTAACCCAGGTTCAAGGCACTGGCGGCGTGATCGCTCATCAAGGTGGCGCTGATCTGACCGGTGGTGTCGTCCAGGCGCAGTTCGTTGTGGCGCAGACCGTGGTGCTCTTTGCTGCGCAGCGGGCTCAGTGCCTTGAACTCGGGCAAGCGGTACGGTGTGCGGTTGGTCGCGTGATAGCTGCGGCCCATGATCATCGGCTGGTCCGGATCGCCGTGAAGAAAGCCCACCAGCACTTCCTGGCCGATCCGCGGTAGGGCCACATGCCCCCAGCCCGCCCCGGCCCAGGTCTGGGCCACGCGCACCCAACACGAACTGCGATCGTCTTCGCAGCCTTCGCGGTCCCAGGGAAATTGCACGCGCACGCGGCCGTGCTCGTCGCAGTAGATTTCTTCCTTGGCAGGGCCGACCACCATGGCGATCTGCGGCCCTTCGATGCACGGCTTCGGGTGCGCCGGGGCATGCCACTCGACGGTGTCGGGGATCAAGGTGGCGGTCAGGCTGTACCAGGTGCCGTGTTCGCTTTCGCTGGCCTCTTCTTCAAGGGCGGTGTGCTGGCGGCCCAGGTGCTTGATCTGGATTGGCCGCCAGCCGCTGTTGAGGTCTTCGCGCGGATGTCCGCTGAGAGTGAAGGCTTTGCCCGGTAGCAGACGCGCATCGTCGCCTTCGACCTCGGCGGTGCGCGCATCACCACGCAGGGCCTTGAGGCGGGTCTGGGTGAAGGGCTTGCCGGCGTCATCGTGCTTGTAGCGACCGGGGTAGTCGTAGCGTTCGTAGTCGACGGTCTGGCTGCCCATCTCGGCCGCCAGCACGTTTTGCTCCAGGTTGTAGCGCGGATGGTTGAAGGTGTAGTCACGCTGGGTCTGGCAACTGGTCCGTACCTGTTCACGGTAGGTGAACAGGCGCAGAGACGGTTGCGAGGCTTCGCCCCCCGGATTGGCCTCATACACCACCGGCCCGCCCTCGATGGCGCCGAAGGTCGCGATATGGTCGGCCTGGATCAACCGATGGCCGGCTTCGCTGTGCTCGAAGCTCGACAGCAAGCCTTCTTCAGCCGCCAGGCGCAGGTAGAAGTCCAGGTCCAGTTCACCCGCCTGCACGCAGTACTCGCGTGGCAGGTGGGGTTCGCTCAGGTGCTGGCTGGCCTGGCCCCATTGGCGCTCCTTGAACAGGTGCTCAAGGATCTGCGGCACGCTGCGCTTCTGAAAGATGCGCCAGTCGGAGCGCAGTTGCGCGCGGGCCAGCTGCGGTTCGATCTCGGCCCGATAGCGGGTGCGGCGAAAGCCGGTCTGGCCCTGGTCGAAACGACTGATCAGACCCTGCACATGGCGAACGGCCTGGTTGCCTTGCCAGATGGTCAGTGCCGCAGGCTGGTCGAGCAGGGTGGCAAAGTCGGCGTCGGCGGCTGTACTGACCAGCTCGATGGTCAAACGATAGAGTTGGGAAATACCTTCGTTCAGTTCGAAAGACACCACATCAAAGTCAATGTCAGCCGTCGAGCTGAAGGTAAAACGCACATCGCGCTGGCCGGGCATGGCAACTCCTGCTGTTCATTCCATCGGGCAGGTCGAACGGACGCGGATGGAACTTCATACGTCCAACAAGGTTTGTTCTTACAGTGGGGTGAAACAGTAAGAGGTAACTCACTGCCTTGTCTTTGTTGGGCTTCCCAAACTTTTGTGGGAAAAGTCACTTGTTGTCTTTGAAGTGTTTCTTGGAGGTGCAGTAGTCCGCCCTGCTGACTACAGGGCGACTGACGTGCAGGTTATCGAGCGCAACTAAGCGCAACGCACGCGTAGTTCTTTCAGCGACTGCGGAACTTGCCAACTCAGGTAGTGGCGGTCTGCTGGGTTCACATCACCGGCTGCTGGCCGGTGCGTGCGGGCCAGACGAAGCGGGTGTTGCGCACGCTGTTGATGATTTCCAGTTGATGAAAGGAGTTGCCGCTGGCATACAGCGCCATGAAGTGCGAAAGCACGCTGCCAAACAGCTGCAGGTCGCCCTCACTGTCGAAGGCGCTGGGGTTGACCTTGAGCGTGGTGAGCATGCCCCGTACGGGCAGGCCCTTGATCAACCAGTCAGTCGGCGCGGTGCTGGCGTGTTCGATAGCGTTCAGGCGGCGCTGGGTAGCGCGTTTGTGCTGCAGGTCATAGGGCGCCACGAAGTCATAGACCTGCAACACCGCCTTGAGTGCGTCGGCGCAGGACAGCGACAGGTCATTCAGGGCCAGGTTGGAAAGCAGTCCCCATTGCACATCCCCGTGCAGGTCGTCATCCAGCGCTGGTGGGTAATAGCGGGTCGGGCGGGTAAGGTTGCGGTAGGTGGCAAACGATGGCGTGGCCTGGGTGGTGAGGTTGATATCGCCGATGTCCAGTTGCAGGGGCAGGTTGCCATTGCAGCAGGTGAGCTCGATGTTGAGGGTCTGCTGCTGGCCCCGGTAAGGGCTCTGATCAGCGTGCAGCAGGCGGATGATATGGCGCGCACGCTCTTTGATCAGGTCCTGTTCGAGCGTCACGCTGTAATAGGGTGCGGCACGCTCTTTGGCGCGTTCGACACGCCGGTGCAATGCTTCGTAGGGCGCGAACACCAGGCTTTTTTCACCCTGCGATGTCTGCGTGTCCCGGCGTCGGGTAGCGACCTTGTCAACGCTGAAAATCTCATAGGCCTGCGCTCGCCTCCCGCTGGGTTGCACGGCCTCGCAGACGGCCTGCCCGTCAAGCCGGATGGGTCTGGCCGGGTGGTCGAACAGGTTGATGGCCGGTGTGCAGTACAGTGAAAGGCTGTCGCGGTCGAGCTGGAAACCGTTGGGAAAGGGTGTGTCAAAACGCAGTTCCAGGCGGATATGTTTGGCTGCGGCGTCCGGCCAATAGCGGCGCAGCTCGGTCAGCTTGAAGCCGTGAAAGCGCTGTGGGAAATAGAAGTACTCCTGTATCAGGCGGTAGCCGTCCAGGTGCGCGCCAGGGCTTGGCAGAAGTGCCTCGCCGGGTTCGAAGCCGGCAAAGGTCAAGGTCGCGGGCGGGAGGGAATAGCGATGTTCGTTGATGTGCAAAACCACCTTGTGCAGGTGCTGTGACAACCATTGATAGAGTGTCAGGGCGTTGCTGTCACCGCCTCCCAACTGAAAGCTCAACTGGTCGCAGTCGAGCTGGCGCAGCGGTTGCTCGGTCAGCGCGCCAAGGTCGATGTGGACAATGGATTTGTCCGCACTGTCGATGTGGCAGATCTCATCGATGACCAAGGGGTAGAGGGTCACGTCGGTACAGGTGCGGAAGGTACAGTTCACGCCGTTGACCGGCTTGGAGAACAGCGCGGTGCCCTTGGGTATCAGCTGGCTTTCGCTCAGCGCGTGATCGATCGGGTCGAAGCGCACCAGGGTGACGCTGGGCAAGGGCCGCAGGAAATTGGGGTAGACCAGTTGCAGCAGCGGCTGGGTGATTTCCGGCAGGTGGTCATCGATCTTCATCGCAAGCTTTGCAGTCAGGAACGCAAAGCCTTCCATCAATCGCTCGACGTCGGGGTCAGAGGCTTCGCTGCCGAGAAAGTGCGCCAGGCGCGGATCGTCTTCGGCAAATTCGTCGGCCAGTTCGCGCAGGCGCCGGCGTTCTTCCATAAAGCGACTTTTCAACGACATGTGCGGCCCTGCGTGAACGTTTGTATTCAACGTATTGGGGGGAGTTGTTTAGTGTCTTTTATTGTTTGTAGGAAGCTTCTTTAATATTTGCTTTTCAAACTTCCACGTATGGCTCGGTCTGGGTTTATTGTTTTAGCCAGAGAGGTTGAAGCGTCAACGTAAATGTTTTGACAAGATGTAAGTTCGTGTTCTTTTAGTGCGGATTGAGGCATGTTTAAGCTGCTAAATCGACAGCATGATACGGTCTATCTCTTCGGCGGCAGGTGGATTGATGTCATCCAGCTCAGCATGGGCCTGCGTGCTGATAAAAGTTGCCAAGGTGCTAAAACGTGCTGTCATTTGACCGTTTCGTGATCCGGGCGGCCTGGGCCGGTGGCAAGTCCTTTGCGCCAAGGAGGGCATCGCGGCGGCGATGCCCGCTTTCATTGGCAGGGCCCGATCGCCTGGCTTTGCCAAAGCGCCCAGGCGTTCTCCCAACCCTGCTGGTGGCTAGCAGCCGGAATGATCACCCGTTGATTGCACCGGCTGGAGGCTTGCGTGCCGCGAAAACTGGCGCTGATCTCGCTCGTAATCACCTGGTCGCGACCGCCCAGCAGATGGCGCTGGGGCAATGCTTCAAGGCGCTGGCGATAAACCATCGGGTCGAGCGAGCCGCTCAGGGGCGACAAGCCTTTGAGCTGTACCCACAAGCCTGGATCAAGATTGCCGGCGAGGGTCTGGATCTGCGTGACATCGTCCCGTTGCCCGGCCAGCAGCACGGCCAATGCCGCGCCACCTGAATAACCCACCAACTCGAACTGGCGATTGCCAACGCGTTGCTTGAGCCGGTCCAGGGCCTGGCTGAGGCTGGTCACCACCTCCTGGGAAAAGCGCCGATCGGACCACAGCGCCGCCGTGCAACCGGCAGCCGAGACGAACTGGCAGGGCCGGGCAAGGTAGGCGTTGGGGGTTGGATCATTGATCGCCAGGCGCGCCACCAGCAGGTTGCGCGGGCTGGGGTCGAGGCTCGGCTGGCTGGCCGTGGCCCAGGCATGGCCGTCGCCTTCCAGGTACACCCGCAGACGTTCGGTTGCACGCTGGTCAGGTGGTGCCAGCATGGCGAGCGGAAATGGCTGTCCCGGCACAACCTCCAGGTGTCGACCGTGCTGTTCAGCCAGCTCCTGTAGCGCTTGATAGGGGGATTGGCAGGCACCAAGAAGGGCGCTGACTAGCAGCGCCCCCAAGGTTCGACCGACGCCGGCCCACGGGCGTGGGCCGGCAAGGCGTGGGCTCATCAGAAGTCGTAACGGACTTTCGCCGAGAACACGTCGGCATCGAAGCCCGACTTGCCGATGTAGTCGTAGTTGACGCCCAGGGTTACCGCGCCCAGCTTGTAGTCGGCACCCACGCCGGCTTCATAGCTGTCACGCGCCGCCTTGGCACCGCTGGTCACGAACGGCGTGCTGCCGAGCAGGAAGGTCGAGGTGCTTTTTGCTTCGTCAGCGGCGAAGTCGTGATACGCCATCAGCTTGGCTTGCGGTTCCAGGGTCCCGGCGCCCAGGGCGACGCTGCCGGCAACGCGCAGGCCGGCACCCAGTTCAATGGCTTCATAGCGCTGGTCTTCAACTTTCAGCGCTGCCGAAGAGCCTTTTTCACGGTAGCCGTCGATGTTCACCAGGCTGTAGCGGGCCGCCAGGCGCGGTTCGACCAGTACTTGCGGGTTGATGTGATAGGTGTAGCCACCGATCAGGTTCAGGCCCAGCAGGTCGCTGTCGTAGTCGGCCTTGGCTTGGGTGCCGGCAATGCTGCGCTTGCTCTGGTTGTCGTTGAAGCCGTAGGTCAGGCTGGCATCGACGAAGTAGTTGCCGTGCTCGAAGCCGCCATAGAGGGTAAAGGCATGGCTGTCGACTTCAGTCTGGTTGCCGCTTTTGCCGTTCACGTCGGTGTTGATGAAGCTGTACGCCAGGCCCAGAGTCAGATTGTCGTTGAGCTTGCCATCGGCCCCCACGGCGATACCGCGGCTGTAAGCGTTGTAGCCGGCCACGCCGTCGCGCAGGTCCTGCGAGGCATCGCTGTACAGCGACTGCACCCAGACACCGGCTTCCTTGAAGCCTTCACCCGAGGAGGCGCCGCGCAGCGAGCTGGTGCGGCTGCCGGTGACGTTGCTGACCAGGTTCTGGCTGGTAGTGGCGGCCTGCGTCGCGCCGCCGTTGGTTTCCGGGGTCAGCTCGGAGGCCAGCTTGGCGACCTGGGCTTCGTCGGCGTTGAGCAGGGCCTGCTTGAACGGGTCGTTGTTGGCCAGCTTGCTGATCATGCCGTCGGCGGTCAGGCTGCCCAGGGCTTTCTGGCTGTTGGCCGAGCCGCCCTGGTTGGTGATGATCTGTTCGACTTCTTCCTTGCCCTTGCCGGTGACCACGGCCACCACCTGATTATTGTCGACGGTGAAGCTGTCGACTTTGAGCAGTGCCGAGCTGCTGACCAGGTTGAGTTTGCCATTGGGGTCGACCGTTTCGCCGTCGGCGCCCAGCAGTTCGATCTGGCCGGCTTGGAGCAGGGTGTAGCGGCTGCCATTGGCGTTGAAGTCTTCGCCTTTGGCCGCCAGTTGCAGCTGGGCGCCCTGGCCGAACTGAGTGGTACCGCTGACCTTGAGCACGGCGCTGTTGGCGTCGGTGGCGCTGCTCAGGTTCAGGCCCAGGGCCGAGTTGCCGGCGACGTACAGGTTACCGTCGATGCTGGTGTGCGGGGCTTCGAAGGTCAGGGTGGTTTTCGGGTCGTCGCTGAGGCCGCCGACATCGATCCAACCGCCGTCTTTCATATGGATGTTGGCGCCGTCAGCGTGGCTGTCGGTACCGGTGAAGGAGGTGTCGCCTTCGATCTCGATGTTGCTCAGGTCGATCAGGTTACCGACGATGACGCTGCCTTTGCGCAGGATCAGTTCGACCGGGCGGTTGCTTTCCGAGGCGTCGATAGCCTCGTCGGCAGAAATGATCGAACCGCTGTTGAAGATGTTGAAGTCGCCTTCGGCTTTGTACCAGGGCTGGGCGCCCGGGCTGTCGAAGTCGCTGAAGCCGATGGCGATGGCGGCGTCTTCGGCGCGGATGGTGCCGGTGTTGACCAGGTGGTTGTTCATGCCGGTGAAGCTGGCGCCGTCGATGCGGATGCCCTCGGCGTCGTCGCCATTGGCAATGATGGTGCCATGGTTCTCGATGCCGGCCAGGTCGACCATGTCGGTGTACATGCCCGAGCCGCTGGTGGTGGCGTCGATGCCGGTGGCGCCGGCGCCGGTGACTTCGATCAGGCCGCGGTTGATGACCTTGCCGACGATCTCGCCGCCTTCAAGGTTGATGCCTTTGGCATCTTCGCCCTTGGCGATGATCTTGCCGCTGGCGGCGTTGAGCAGGTCGCCCTTGATCACCGACGAGCCGGAGAAATCCACGGCGCGGGCAACATCACGGCCGCCGTCGTCGCTCAATGGCGCACCTTCGGCGTACAGCAGGCCTTCGTTGATGACGCTGCCGCCGATCTTCGCCGGGTCGATCATCAGCGCGTTGGCGCCACCGCCGATGGCAGAAATACTGCCCTTGTTGATCACGTCGCCGCCAACGCTGTTGGCGACCCACGGCTGCGTACCTTCCCACACGTCCATGTCGACGCCGCCGGCGAAGTCGCCGGTGCTGTTGATGGTGGCGTTGAGAATCAGGTCGTTCTCGATGCTCGAGCCATTGAGCTCGATGGCATCTTCATTGCTGCCGCCGCTGTAGGCGCCGTTGATCTCGAGGTTGCCGCTGTAGCGCTGGTGCTCGCTTTTGAAGCCGGCGTTGGTCAGTTGCACGGTTTCAGCGAGGGCGGGCAGGGCGGTGGCGGTTACGGCCAGGGCGAGCAGGGTCTTGCGGAACATCACGGGGGTCACGGTTCATTCCTTTAACGGCGTTTTGAGTGCTTCGCTTCCGTGCGGGCTGGACCTTGCAGCGACAAAAAAGGGGGAGCCACGCAGAAGAGCGCGGCGATGGTAAATTAGTTGACGTCAAAATGATATCATTTGGCTATACAAGTGCTATTTGACCCGCAACGGTTGCGCCGCCATGAACGCCACCGGTAGCAGCGGCAAGGCAGGCCCGCCACAACAGCGGGCCTGCCGCACGGGTCAGAGCTTGGGCAGTTGTCCGACACGCCCCATCATTTCCGTCACCACCTGCAGGTCCAGAAGGAACTGCTCCACCGTCTTGAACTCGTTGTCGTTATGCCCGGTGTATTTGACGTCGGGCATGGCCAGGCCGAACTGCACGCCGTTGGGCAATTCATGCACCGAGGTGGCGCCAGCGGAGGTGCCGAACTCGTGCTTCATGCCCAGGTTCTCGCTGGCAACCGCCAGCAGCGCCTTGACCCATTCACCCTCGGGGTTGCGGTACATCGGCTCGGCGATCGAGTAGTCGAAGGTCGGGGTAATGTGGCTCTGCTTGCTCCACGCATCCAGCTTGGCGGCGATTTCACTCTTCAGGGTTTCCGGGCTTTTGCCCTTTGGCACCCGCAGGTTGACGGCCAGTTTCAAGGCTTTGTCATCCAGGCCGACGTAGGTCAGCGAGGTGGTCAGCGGGCCCATGAAGCTGTCGGAGAAACCCACGCCGAGCTTGCCGCCCAGATAGTCCAGGCCCCAGTTGTCGGCGGCGTAGCGGGCGGCGTCGGTGATGTGGTTGTGCTTGAGCGCGACCTTGCCGTCGAGGCCGTTGATGAAGTCGAGCATCCGCGCCACCGGGTTGACCCCGGACTCAGGTTCAGAGGAGTGTGCCGAGACGCCGGTGACGGTCAGCTTGACGTCCTTGCCGTCGACCTTGGCGCTGACCTCGAAGTTGCCGCCATTGGCTTTGGCATACTCAGCGCCGGCTTTTTGCAGGGTCGCAGCCAGTTCGGCGGGCTTGTCGGTCACCAGGGTCGCCACCGAAGTCGAAGGGATCTGGTTGGTGGCCAGGCCACCGCTCAGGGTGGTGATTTCTGCGCCGTTGCCTTCACCTGCGCGTCGGGCAAAGCTGGCCATGACCGTGCCGTAGCCTTTCTCGGCGATCACCACCGGGTAGCCGCCGTCCAGCGCCAGGTTGTAGTTGGGCGTCGGGTTGCGCTCGAAGTAGTAGGGGATTGCGTCGCCGGTGGTCTCTTCGGTGGTGTCGACCAGCAGTTTGAAGTTGCGTGCCAGCGGCAGCTTCTCCTCCTTGATGATTTTCATCGCGTACATCGCCACGACGATGCCGTTCTTGTCGTCTTCGGTGCCGCGGCCGTACATGCGATCGCCAATCAGGGTGACCTTGAACGGGTCAAGGCGGGTGCCGTCCTTGAGTACCCAGTTCTCCGGCGTCACCGGCACCACGTCAGCGTGGGCGTGGATGCCGACTACTTCATCGCCCTGGCCTTCGAGGGAGATTTCATAGACACGGTTGTCGATGTTACGAAAGTTCAGGTTGAAGGCCTGGGCCAGGCCCTTGATCTTCTCGGCAATTTTGATGAATTCGGGATTGTCGTGCTGCTCGATGCCGTCGACCCGGAAGGTCGGGATGGCCACCAGTTCACGCAGCGTCTGGGTGGCTGCATCGCCGTACTTGACTCGCGCATAGATGCCCAGCAGGCGATGGATTTCGTTCTGTTGTTCAGCCGTCAGCTGCTTGTTGGCGAGGAAGGCGGCGATGCTCTGGTCGAGCTTGTCGGCCTTGCCGAGTTCGCTTTTCGCCACACTGGCGAGGAACTGGCGGAAATCCTTGACCGAAGCGTCGCTGAAGCTTTTGAGAATGGCTGCGCTTTGCTGTGGGGTGAGGTTGGCATAGGCAGACGTGGTGATCGATGCCAGGCCAGCCAGCATCAAGGTGGCCGCAGCCAGTTTTTTCAGGGCGAAATTCATTGCGGGGGGGCATTCCTTTGCAGGCAAATGATGAGAAAGGATGGATGCAACAAAACATTTCCAAGCTACCACCATGAGGGCCTGGTACGGGAGTGCCTGAAGTGGGATGTGTCGCACAGAAACGTAAAAGCGACGCAGAAACGAAAAAGTGCCGTGAGGGAATGGCTTGCCGTTTTCAGTCAGCCGCGCGCGGCTCGGGTTCGAAGCAGGCCTCCAGTGCCTCGATGTCATCAGGGCGGGGCAGGCTGATCCGGTGCGTCAACGACAAGGTCATGGCATCGGTATCGATATGCAGGGTGTCGGTGAACAGGGGGAGCGCCAGCGCTTCGCCGTTGCGCAAGTGCATCAGCAAGAAGGGCCGATGCTCGGGCAGATCCACGCAGAGCTGGCCGTTGTGGCCTAGGGCGGGAGCCGTGAGGTTGAACAGTTCGATGCGCAGCCTGGCGGGAAGAAAGTCGATTTGCTGGTCGACGGGGGCGGCGTTCCAGTAGGCAAAGTCGAAGTCGGCGGGTAACCCCGGCCAGGGTTTTGCCTGCCAGGCCTTGTCGTAGGTGCCAGCCAGGGCCAGGCGCGGTGCCCAGGCCCGGCCCACCACCCCGAAGCCTGCCGGGCAATAGCCGTAGGTGGCAGACAGCTGAGCCATGTCGGCGGCACTGATGTCGCCGTCCGGGTGGTGGGTGATGTGCAGGTGGGTGACCGGCCTGTCGAGTGCCTCGATTTGCGGGGCCGCCAGGCGCTGGAGCGGCGCGTCCATCGACCAGGCGTGTTTTTCATGGCGCTTTTCGATCCAGCCTCGGCCCAGGGGATTGCTATAGCAGACCTGATGGAGCAGGTAGGGATCTGCGCAAGTGTCGGGGTAGCCGGGGTTGGGCAACACACTGCTGCCGCCGAAGGCATACTCCCAGCGCAGCGGCACGCAGGTGGCAGGCTCCGCGGCAGACAAGCGCCAGCCGCTGAACAGACCATGTTCAAAGTGACGCGGGCCGCTGAAGCGCAGCTGCTTGTCGAGCAGGGTGTCGCGAGCGATACAAGGTTGTTCGCCCTGGGGCGCGCTCAAACGGATGCCGGCAGTCCAGGACGTTGCCGGTTCGCCGCCGGGGGCGTAGGCATGGCCGTTGACGATCACATCGCAGCGCGGTTTGAACGGCGCCAGGTCGCTTTCTTCATAGACACTGCTCTGGCCCTGTTCACCGAAGTAACGATCGGCTGCGCAGAGCAGGGCCGGTTCATCAGCCATCATTTCGGCACTGCAGTGCCCTGGCTGGCCGGCAATCGGCAGCAGGCGATAACCAACCTTGATGACCACCACGGGATGTTCGTTGCCCCGAGGGTCGAGCGCGCTGAAGCACACTGCGGCAAAGGGCGTCTGGTTGTGAAATTCCATCGTGGGTCCTTGAATTGATGTCGACATCCTTGCCGTTGATTGGGGTCGCGCCCTGGGCTTGTACCTGCAGGGGAAGCGTCAGGGGAATCTAGGTGGGTGGGGCTTGGCGCCTCAAGAGAGGGGATGGAAATCAGACGCGTCCTACAGTGCCATTTGCTTTTGTCTGTCAGATATGTCGGAGGAGATCTTGATCTTTGTTGAGTAGGGGCTGTTTCTTTTACGGGCATCAAGGTGCCGTCCGTGATTCCAGATCCAGATCTTCCGGCCATTTCACCTTGGGCGCGAGGCGCCGAGCTAGATTGAAGGTGACCTTTTCGTTGTTCCAGTCGCGGGGTGGGCGAGGGAAGGTAGGGAGCGCCTGCGGCCCCTGTTGCATGAACAACTGAGCCAGGGCCCAGTACATTTCACCCTGCTGGATGCCGTGGGCGAAATGGAAGCGGTCGATGACCTTGTTGGTGCCGGGGCTGACCACGGCGAGGGTGACTGTTTCGATGAAGCCGCCAGTGCCCATGGGGCCATACACGCTACAGGCCTCAGCGCGTAAATCGTCCCAGTTGTAAGTTTCAACCCGTACCCCCCAGGCGCTGCGGCTGAATGGCCGGCGTCCGTCATGAAGGAAGCGGTAGACGTAGACTTTGCGGCGCAGGCGGTTGAAGCGAATGGGTTGGTCGCGGGGGGCTTCTACGTCCATTCTCCAACAGTAGATGCCTCCCCATACGCTTGTGATGAAGGTAATGGTAAAGGCTATGCTGATAATAAGTGAGGGCGCACTTTCTGCCATTGAGATATAGGCAGACAGGATAGATATCGCAAGTATGGAACAAAAGAACAGAAAGACCGATAACCAGATACCAATGCCTTGCGCTCTCAGTTTTGCACATGCCAGTTCAAGGTAAACGTCATCTACGTAGTTGGGAGGGGTTGAAGATACTGATGGATGTGGTTGTCTGGTCGGGGGAAGGTCTGGGGTCGTTAAATCGTACTTCCAACCTGGGGCCGGTTTATCGAGTAAAGGAGAGATGAAGGGCATAAATGGATTCCAACAAACCGGAAAATGGGTCTGCTCGCACCTGATTTGCTTTTCTCAGTTAACGGCATCGGTTCAGGTGTGGAGACTGGGGAATTGTTAAATTCAAGGTGCCGACCTTGACTCAAGGTCCATGTCTTCTGGCCATTTCACCTTGGGCTCGAGGCGCCGGGCGAGATTGAAGGTGACCTTTTCGTTGTTCCAGTCGCGGGGTGGGCGAGGGAAGTGGGGTAATGCCTGCGGACCTTGCTGCATGAATAGTTGGGCCATGGCCCAGTACATTTCGCCTTGTAGAATGTCACAGGAAAACGGGAAGCGATCTAATACCTCGTTTGTACCTGGCTTAAGAACACTAATTGTTATGTTCTCTACTCTGGCTGTTCCAGGAACATAGCCTCTACAGGCTTCTGCGTGGAGGTCATCCCAATCGTATGCTACCGGGAGTACCCCCCAGGCAGATCGGCTAAAAGGAAGAAGACCATTATGGAAAAAACGGTATACATAGACTTTGCGACGGAGGCGGTTGAACCGAATAGGTTCGTCTCGGGGGGCTTCGGTGTCCATTCTCCAGATATAAGCGACTAGCCACAATCCAATGAGCGTAATTCCTAGTTCTGATATATATAAAATTGGAGGTAGGGCGGTGGGGGCACTAAAGCTGATAAGGACAAAAAAATAAGCCTGTGCAATTGTTGTTGCAGCCATACACGCTGCACACCAAAGCCCGATTCCACGAATCCACGCCGTGGAGCGGGCAAGTTCCAAATATATGTCATTTACGTGATTTGGCGAATTCGCCAGCAATAGAGGGGAAGGCTCCATAGTTGGTGGCTGGTTCGGACGTGGCAGGTCGTACTTGCGCCCTGGAGCCGGATTGTCGAGAAAGGGTGGACTATATTTCATAGCGTCGTCAAATATGTACATTGGAAAGTGCTCTCTATGGCGTTTTGGTCGCGGCTTATACGTTCTGCTTGGGCAGTAGCGAGTGGTTGTTGCAGTCAATGACCACCAAGTAGCGAGTCTCACAGGGGCGATATGGCCAACCAAAACCAGACGACTTTTTCGCCGTCGATGGTCGGCATCGGGGCCTCGTATTCGAAAAAGCGCTTGCTGCCAGTTTTGTACTCACATACCCATGTTCCAGGATATGGACACAGTGACCCACTGAGTACACGAAGCCCGAAGCCAAGCCAGCGCCAGCGCACAATCTGATCTGCATGAAGCGGGAGCAGATCATTCACGCGCAGTTCGCATGACACGCACGGGTCGCTCTCAAGTTCCCAGCGCCCTGCGCGAGGAGCTGGCTCATGGCTGTTGGCGTAACGAGCCGGTTCCGGCGGGGTCTGGTCGGGGTCGCGCTGCCAGATAACAAAGCCGTCATCCGACTCATTGCTCAAGTGGGGCAGGATGTCCCCCTGTTCAAACACTCGGCGGCTGTCCGCCTGGCCGACCATGCGCCAAACCCCGGCTTGGAGGCATGGCATACCGGCGACGGCGCATGCCGGTGCAGGTGGTAGAGTGCACGTCTTCGTCGGCAGCGCGCCAACGCGCATGAAGGGTGTAGGCCAGTCGCTGTCGGCGTCAAAGCGGCCCATCCAGCGACGGCCGTCCGCGTCGGTGAAGCGCTCGTTGGGATCGCCGTCCCATTGACCAAATCCCAATAACCCCAAGTCGTCGTAGCGAATGGGCTTTAACAATTTGTTCAACAGCATTGGCAACTCAGGCACGCCATACTCGGCGGGATAGAGCTCCGGTTGTTCGCCCAGTTCGATCCATAGGCCGCTTTGCAATTCGGTGATACTGATGCGCGGATGCGCCAGGGCGTTGTGCACTTGCTCACGCGTCAGGTCAAGTTTCTCGCGCCAGGGGTCGGCGAGCAAAAAGGCCCACGTGGGCGGGCGAATGCCGTTGAGTAACTCGTTGTCCATTCCGTACGGGTAATCGATATCCAAGCCGTAGAACGCAGGCGTCAAGGCGCGCTCCCAGGTTGTGACGGCGGCACGTGTGCCGAACTCCAGCGGGTTGGCCATGGCAAAACCGCTATAGACCTGGTCGGCTTTGAGCCGGTCGATGGTCTTGAGCACAAATGTGCGCCACGCCTCGCGGTTGTCCAGCCACCATTGCCAGCGGTAGTAAAAGACAATGGATGAATAGGCCGTTTTCCAGTCGGCTGCTTTGAACTTGCTGCGCCAAAAGTAGCCGGCCGTCGTCGGTGAAGAGGCATGGTTTTCTTCATCGGTGAACTCGAAGACAAAGTATTCGTACGGCTCAGTCTTTCTTGCCAGTTTTCGAAGGTCAGGGCGGTGCAATGCATCATAGCGACGAGGGCGTGCAGCGGCGCCGTGCATGAAGATGCTATAGGGGTACCCGGCCAGGTGTTCAAACTCCTCGTGAATATCAACTAAGAGTGCTGAAGCTTCTTTGTTTTCTTCCTCTTTTGGTAAGAAGTAAAAGGTGATGTATGGTGTAACGCTATAAGTGGCTTCTGTGTTGCCAGACTCCGAGTTTGGCCATTCTTTTAGTAGTTTGACAAACAAGTCCCGCTCTTCGGAGGTGAATAATTGGTGAGTAGTGCTCATGGCTATCTTTTCTTCCGTGTTTGTGCCGATGGGGTTTTTTTCTTTTCTTCCGCTTCAAAGCCAGTGCAATCTTCCGGAACCCGCAGCAGTGCTACTTTTTCTTTGCCGATCTTCTCTCGATTCACCCCGGATTTTGGCGTCATGAGGTCGACGTATTCCTTCATCTGTATCGCCTTGGCCCAATCCCTGGGGAACTTGATTTCGACTGCCGCAAAAACGTTTTCGATTTCAAAGGGTTCTTGTCGGTACTCGACTACCACCAAGTCCGGTGCAAGGCTTCCCCGAGGTCGCGGCCAGAATGACGTCACCTTGCCAAAGCGCTTGGGCCGTGTCGGTGGTTCACCCAGCAGAGCTTTGCTGCTAGCACGGTTGTAATTGGGTTCAGCCTTGAGTGGGCTGTGCCAGTCCAGCGCTTCGTCAATGGCTTCGAAAAACAACGAGGCAGTGAGTTGCTTGAGTGCGATCTCGATTGTGCTGTTGACCAATTCATCACCAATCTTCTTGCGAATCCGTCGAGGTGTTTTGATGGGTATTTGCAACGCAGTGGTACACACCTGGCTAATGGCAGGGCGAAAGGGAACCTTGCGCTCAATGAACTCCTTGAACGTTATATTTTCATTGCCTCTTCTGGATACGGTGCTATTGCCACCGTGGTCGACTTGAGCAAAGGTTGAACTTTTGCTGTCAACTTCCTGCGCCATCTTCTCTATGGTGGCTTGAAGAACTTGCTTGATCTTGTTTCTGCGCTCAGTAATCTCGTGCGCGAATTCGGCCAGATCTGCTGCGCTCTTTACTGCCTCAGAAACCTGATGCGCCCTGTAGGCGCGATAGGCGGTCTCGATTACACGCGCAATAGCGGCGGGGGCTGGCATCAGTCATCTACTCCCATGTAATAGTCAATCAATGCGTCCGGAAACAATTCATCTGCACTGTACTCAGCAGCTTGCCAGTCGATCGCAGCCACTTTTGACTGCCAGTCCTCGGTGATCCGTTGGTCTTCACGCATGACGGCCTTATGGACCTGCACGGCTTGGACGTTCTCGGTTGTCACCCAATCGGTTTCGCCTGAAGTGCGGGTCAAGCCTTCGGCGAGTACGCTCGCGCCAGTACTGATGCGGTAGCGGTAACCTGAGAAGGCGCGTTGATCGTTCTTCACCAGTGTGTAGCGGCCCAAGAAATTGCCGAGTGGAGCGGGAGAGGGAGGTGCATGGGTAAACGAATTACCCGATCCGTTTGCATCGCTGGTCACCATTCCCTTGAAATGAATGGTCAATCCGTCGAGGGTGATGCCCCTGGAATCGATGGTGATACTCCCGCCAGCGGCCTTGAGCTCGATTCGCTCGCCTGCGGCAACTTCGAAGCGGGTAGTCTTTTGCTCGATACTGTGGCAGGCAGACAGCTGATAGGCGTTTCTCACCGAATGCTGGGCGTTCCCTCCAACTTCGGAGTGATAGTCAGCGGCAATCTTCTCTAATCGATTGTTGGCTACCTCCTCGATACGATCGCCACCGATGTTGAGCGAGTGGTTGCGGCCAATGGTCTGAAAGCGATCACGCCCCACCTGCAAATACTGATCCTGCCCAACCTCAACCCGCTCATCGTTACCCACCCGTTCGCTGCGGTCGTGGCCGATCTCGATCTGCTCATCGCGCTCGACCTTCTCACTGCGATCATTGCCAACAAACACCCCATTGTTGTGCTTGATATGAACGTTCTTGTCCTTCTCGGCATGGATGAACACCTCTTCCTGCCCCAG
>NZ_JBNDLE010000027.1:0-67141 GCF_050435905.1 Pseudomonas sp. 2835
GGATTCGTGGAAGGCCTACATGCGCCGGCAGACCAATACCGTGAACTATTCCCGCGAGCTGCCGCTGGCGCAGGGGATTGTCTTCGACTGACGACCGCGTCGGCCCCATCGCCGGCAAGGCCGGCTCCCACAGGTCCTGCATACAACAGAGATCCTTGTGGGAGCCGGCCTTGCCGGCGATAAGAACACCACCGCACAAGAATAAAACAGGAAGCCGGCCATGCCAGAACTGCGTCAACAATGCCTCTGGGAGCACGTCACCCAGCCCGCCGCGTCATCTCGTGTGCTGAGCGCCGAACTCAAGGCCGATGTGTGCATCATCGGTGGCGGCATCACTGGCCTGTCGGCAGCTATCCACCTGCTCGAGCAGGGCAAGTCAGTCATCCTCCTCGAAGCCTGGAAAATCGGCCACGGCGGTTCCGGGCGCAACGTCGGCCTGGTCAACGCCGGCACCTGGATTCGTCCGGACGACGTCGAAGCGACCCTTGGCCAGAAGCAAGGCAGCCGCTTGAACAAGGTACTGGGCGAGGCGCCGGGCGAAGTGTTCGCCACCATCGAACGCCTGGGTATCGACTGCCAGGCCCACAACACCGGCACCCTGCACATGGCCCACAACGCCACCGGCGTTGCCGACCTCGAAGCCCGTCACCAGCAATGGAGCCGGCGCGGCGCCGATGTCGAGCTGCTGACCGGGGCAAAGTGCGAAGAATATTGCGGTACCGATAAAATTTCCGCCGCGCTGCTTGATCGCCGCGCCGGCACCATCAACCCCATGGCGTATACCCAGGGCCTGGCCGCTGCGGTCGAGCGCCTGGGCGGGCAGATCTTCCAGCAGTCCGCCGTGCAAGGCCTGGAGCGTGAAGGCAGCAACTGGCGGGTGAAAACCGCCCAGGGTTCGGTCAGCGTCGACAAGGTGGTGATCTCCACCGGCGCTTACACCGAAGGCGACTGGACCAACCTGCAGCGCCAGTTTTTCCGTGGCTACTACTACCAGGTTGCATCGGTGCCGCTGCAAGGCGCCGCTGCCGATAACGTGCTCAAGCACGGCCAAGGTTCGTGGGATACGCGCACGGTGCTCAGCAGCATCCGTCGCGATGATGAGGGGCGCCTGTTGCTCGGCAGCCTTGGGCGGGTCGACAACAAGCCAGCCTGGTTCATCCGCAGCTGGGCCAACCGCATCCAGAACCACTACTTCCCGCAATTGGGCAAGGTCGAGTGGGAAATGCACTGGACCGGCTGCATCGATTTTACCCCGGACCACCTGATGCGCCTGTTTGAACCTGCACCGGGCATCGTCGCCGTCACCGGCTATAACGGTCGCGGCAACACGACCGGCACGGTGATCGGCAAAGCCTTCGCCCAGTACCTGTTGTGCGATAACCCCGATGCCTTGCCGATTCCGTTCTCGGCAATGAAGCCAGTGTCGGCACCGGCGCTGCGGACCGGCTTCTACGAAACCGGGTTCTCGCTGTATCACGCCGGGCAGTGCTTGCGCGTGGTGCTCTGACCGCTACTTGTGCAGCCAGCTGAGAAAGCCGCCTTTCTTGATGGCTGCAGGCTTTTGCTCAAGCAGTGACTGGCGGGTTTGTTGGCGGATGCGTTGCAGCTTGAGCAGCGCGGTCTTGACCTCGTTGCGTTGCTCAAGGCAGCTGCGCACTTCGTCCTTGTCGATGCGGTAGAGGATGCAACTGGTCAGGGTGCGGAACTCGGCAGTGGAATCATCCGCTTCCAGCAAGCCCTCCACTCCCAATACCTCACCCGGGCCCATGCGCCCGGCTTCAAGCTGCTTGTCACCATCACGAATCCCGACCGACACCACCCCGGTGCCAATCACCAGCAGGAAGTCCGAACTGTCGCCGACACCGAGGATCACCTGGTCGGCCAGGTATTCCACGGCGGTCATGCGCTGGCTGAGGTTGTCTTTCTCTTCGTTGCTCAATGAGCGGAAGATCCGCACGTCTTCGAGCAGGGCGCGCTGGCGGTTCCACATCTGGCCGGGCTGGGAGTCGCTGTTCCACACCACGCCGGCGGCTTCCAGGTGCCGGTGGGCGAGGTCGAACATATGGTTGCGTACCTCGGTCTTCTGGCTCATGGAACTGACAAAGCCACTAGCCTCGTACTCCACCGACTCCAGGCTCGAACTCTTGATCGTGGCCTTCGGCGCCGGGCTGGTCAGCAACGAGCGCGTGCCCTGCAAGGTTTTCTCCAATGCATCGAGCACCCGCCGTGGGCGCACCTTGGCTGGCACCACGACGCTGATGGAGACACCGTGGACATCGCTGGGCTGACTGAAGTTGAGCAGCTTGGCCTTGGCCGCCACCGAGTTGGGAATCACCGCCATGCTGCCGTTGCCAGTGAGCAGGCGGGTGGCGCGCCAGTCGATCTCGATGACCTTGCCTTCGGTGCCGTCGATGCTGATCGAGTCGCCGATCTGATAGGGGCGGGTGGTGTTCAGTACAATGCCGGAGAACACATCACTGAGTGTGCTCTGCAGCGCCAGGCCGATGACGATCGCCATCACCCCCGAGGTTGCCAGCAGGCCTTTGACCGGCAACTGCAGCACATAGGCCGCCGCAGCCACAATGGCCACCAGGAAGATCACCGCACCCAGCACATCCTGCAGCAAACGCCCGGTGTGGCCACTACGGGCAACCAGCACCAGACCGATCACCACCGTCGCGGCGCGCGCCGCAAACAGCCACCAGGCGATCCCCAACACCGTTGCCAACAGATTGCGCGGCACATCCTCGACCCAGGGCGCAGGTTGCAACGGGCTGACTCCGGCGCTGATCAGCACCCAGGTGAACAGCGAAAACGCCAACAGACGTACACCAATGCGCAAAGGTCGGCGATGGGCGGGTATAAGCTGCCAGAGCGTGAGGTCGAGCACGATCAGGGTAATGCCGAGCAACAGCGGGTAACTCTGGACGAATGCGAACATACCGGTCTCGGTGCGGTGGGCTGTTGCCAAGTTAAGAGCAGAATGCGGGGATTTACTACTGGTTGTTGGGGCGATAGTGCAGCGCCTCGGCCAGGTGCTCGCGGCCAATGTTGTCCAGCTGTTCCAGATCAGCCAGGGTGCGCGCCACCTTGAGCAGGCGGTGGGCGGCGCGTAGCGACAGGGTCAGGCGTTCGCAGGCGCTTTCCAGCCAGGTCTGGTCGGCTGTGGATAACCCGCAATACTGGCGCAGGCCGGGTAGGTCGAGGAAGGCGTTGGCGCAGCCCTGGCGCTGTTGCTGGATGTCGCGGGCGGCGGCGACTTGCGCGGCTATGGTGGCGCTGCTTTCGCCATGGCTGCTGTTGGTGGACAGTGCCGTGGCTTCGCGGGCGACGGTCAGGTGCAGGTCGATGCGGTCGAGCAGGGGCCCGGAGAGTTTGTTGCGGTAGCGCTGGATCTGCTCGCTGCTGCAGCGACAGCGCCCGGTGGGGTCGCCAAAATATCCACAGGGGCAGGGGTTCATGGCGGCGACCAGCTGGAAGCGCGCCGGAAAGCGGATCTTGTCCTTGGCCCGGGCGATAACGATTTCGCCGGACTCCAGGGGTTCGCGCAGCACCTCCAATACACGTCGTTCGAACTCTGGTAGCTCATCGAGAAACAGCACGCCGAGGTGGGCCAGGGTGATTTCCCCGGGCTGCGGTCGGCTGCCACCGCCGACCAGTGCAGCACCGGAGGCCGAGTGATGCGGATGGCGAAACGGCCGCTGCGGCCAGCTGCTCAGCGGTACATGGCTGGCCACCGACTGGATCGCTGCCACCTCCAGTGCCTCGCGCTCATCCAGCGGCGGCAACAGGCCGGGCAGGCGGCTGGCGAGCAGGGTTTTGCCGGTGCCCGGAGGGCCGCTGAACAGCAGGTTGTGTGCGCCTGCGGCCGCGACCAGTAGCGCGCGCTTGGCGGCTTGCTGGCCCTGTACTTCGTTGAGGTCTGGGTAGGGGCGGATCTGCAGCAACAGGCCGTTGGCTGCGTAGGGATTGAGCGGGGTGTGGCCGTTGAAGTGGGCGACCAGCTCCAGCAGGTGACTGACTGCAAACACCACCAGCCCCGATGCCAGACAGGCTTCTTCGGCATTTTCTTGCGGCACGACCAGGGCCCGACCGGCTGCTCGTGCAGCCAAGGCGGCGGGCAGAACACCTTGCACCGAGCGGATCGCCCCGGACAGCGCCAGTTCGCCCAGGCATTCCACCTCGCCAAGCGCTGCAATCGGGAACTGGCCGTTGGCGGCGAGAATCCCCAGGGCGATGGCCAGGTCGAAGCGCCCGCCATCCTTGGGCAGGTCGGCTGGCGCGAGGTTGAGGGTGATGCGCCGGGCGGGGAATTCCAGGCCGGAATTGAGGATCGCGCTACGCACCCGATCCTTGCTTTCTTTCACGGTTGCTTCCGGCAGGCCAACCAGGGTCAGTGCCGGCAGACCATTGGCCAGATGCGCTTCAACACTGACCGCCGGGGCCGAAACACCGACCTGGGCACGGCTGTGGACAAGGGCGAGGGACATGAACGCTCCATGATCTAGACGAGGCCGCGTCCTGCGGCTCTGCAAGCGTAGTGGGGTGGAGCGGATCAAGGCGCGGAAGAGTGAGTCAGGTTTTTTCCGGCGTGTTTTTGCGAGCGCTTTGCGCTCGATCGCTGGCAAGGCCAGCTCCCACAGGTCCGGCGTACACAGCCCCTTGTGGGAGCGGCGGTGCGACGACTCGACTTGACCCGCGATGAGGCCAGCTCAGCCAGCCACGCCATGAGCTCAGGCGCGCACGTAAACCCAGGCCGTCAGACCAGAGGCCAGGGTCACCGCAACCCGCTTGTAGTCGGCCACTTCATAGGCGTCCGCCGCCGCAAGTTCAGCTTCGCTGATCTGCAAGACCATGCCGGCCACGCAGTCGTTTGCATTGCTGCTGGGGGTGACGATCGGGTGATGGGTCTTGCCGCTGGTGGCCAGGACTTGCGGGTCGGTAATTTCCACCCATGTCTGGCTGTAACCGAGCATCTGGTCAGTCTGGCCGACCAGTTCGCGGCCGAAGTTGGCCAGCTGCACGGCTTTGTCCTGCAGGGTGCCGTAGGAGAACAACAGCACCGGATATTCAGCAGATGGCGTCATCGCAGGCTCACTCGGCGGCAGGCGGGTTCAGGCGTGCTTCCATTTCCGCGACCTTGGCTTCGAGCGCTTCAAGGCGGGCACGGGTGCGGGCCAGGACGACCATCTGGCTGTCGAATTCTTCCCGGCTGACCAGTTCGAGTTTGCTGAAGCCGCTTTGCAGCAGGGCTTTGAACTGGCTTTCGATTTCGCTGCGGGGCTGCGAGGTGTCGCCGCTGAACAGGCGCGAGGCCTGGTCGCTCAGGGCATCAAGAAAGGCTTTGGGCGCGAGCATATTCGGCTGTCCACAGTATGCAATGGGGCGCCAGTGTAGCACGCAGCCTTAGTGCCCCAATGCTGCACGCTTTTCGCGCATGGCGGCGAAACGCCGCGCACCGTTGTTGTGCATCAAAACCGTGCTGGCGACTGGCCAAGTCGGGCTGCGCAACCTAAGTCCCTGTAATCAGGGGCTTTAACCATTCTGGCAAGCTTTCTGCTATGTCCTTCATGACCCATGCACTGATGCAGTCACCATGACGACGCGTTACAAAGCCAGGCACTGCGCTTAGACTTGAGTCGGGTTTGTTTTCCTGGGGCAAGTCCACCAATTCGGGAGAGAGTTTCATGAAGCTAGTCACTGCCATCATCAAGCCGTTCAAGTTGGACGACGTGCGCGAGTCGCTGTCCGAAATCGGCGTGCAGGGCATCACTGTCACTGAAGTCAAAGGTTTCGGCCGGCAGAAAGGTCACACCGAGCTGTATCGCGGCGCTGAATATGTGGTCGATTTCCTGCCCAAGGTGAAGATCGACGTCGCCATCGATGACAAGGATCTGGACCGGGTCATCGAGGCGATCACCAAGGCGGCCAACACCGGCAAGATCGGTGACGGCAAGATTTTCGTGGTCAATCTGGAGCAGGCGATTCGCATCCGTACCGGCGAAACCGATACCGACGCGATCTAAAAAAAGCCTCACCAAACCCCAACGCCCCAGGAGATAACAATATGACTCTGCGTCAGTTCGCAGGGCTAGGAGCCCTTTTGTCCCTCGTAATGCCCGGCCTGGCCATGGCAGAGGAGGCAGCCCCCGTGCTCAACTCCGGCGACACCGCCTGGATGTTGACCGCCACAGCCTTGGTGCTGTTCATGACCATCCCTGGTCTGGCCCTGTTTTACGGCGGCATGGTGCGTTCCAAGAACGTGCTGTCGGTGATGATGCAGTGCTTTGCGATCACCGGCCTGATCAGCGTCCTGTGGGTGGTTTACGGCTATAGCCTGGCGTTCGATACCACCGGTATGGAGCAAGGTGTAGTCAACTTCAATTCCTTCGTTGGTGGTCTGTCCAAGGCGTTTCTCGCCGGCGTGACCCCGGCGAGCCTGACCTCTTCGGCGGCGCTGTTCCCTGAGGCGGTATTCATTACCTTCCAGATGACCTTCGCGATCATCACCCCGGCGCTGATCGTCGGTGCCTTTGCCGAGCGCATGAAGTTCTCGGCGATGCTGATCTTCATGGCCATCTGGTTCACCCTGGTCTATGCGCCCATCGCCCACATGGTCTGGAGCGGTAATGGCGGCCTGATGTGGGACTGGGGCGTGCTCGACTTCGCTGGCGGCACCGTGGTGCACATCAACGCCGGTATCGCCGGCCTGGTGGCCTGCCTGGTGCTGGGCAAGCGCAAGGGCTTCCCGACCACGCCGATGGCGCCGCACAACCTCGGTTACACCCTGATGGGCGCCGCCATGCTGTGGATCGGCTGGTTCGGCTTCAACGCAGGCTCCGCGGCAGCCGCCAACGGCACTGCCGGCATGGCCATGCTGGTGACCCAGATTGCTACCGCGGCAGCGGCCCTGGGCTGGATGTTCGCCGAGTGGCTGACCCACGGTAAACCAAGCGCGCTGGGCATCGCCTCGGGCGTGGTAGCAGGTCTTGTGGCCATCACCCCGGCTGCCGGCACCGTCGGGCCCATGGGCGCCCTGGTAATCGGCTTGGTGGCGGGCGTGATCTGCTACTTCTGCGCCACCAGCCTCAAGCGCAAGCTGGGCTACGACGACTCCCTGGATGCCTTCGGCGTGCACGGCATCGGCGGTATCGTCGGCGCGATCCTCACTGGCGTGTTCGCAGCCCCGGCGCTGGGCGGCTTCGGCACCGTCGAAGACATCGGCGCGCAAGTCTGGATTCAGGCCAAGGGCGTCGGCTTCACCGTGATCTACACCGCGATCGTCACTTACGTGATTCTCAAGGTGCTGGATCTGGTCATGGGCCTGCGGGTCAACGAAGAAGAAGAGTCGGTCGGCCTCGACCTGGCGCAACACAACGAGCGCGGCTACAACCTGTAACAGCCTCGAAAAAAACTTGCCCGGCTTGCCGGGCATTTTTTTGCCCGGATTTTGTCAGTTCGGTAAGGCGCAAACGGTTTCCAGGCGAGCTTTTCCGGCAGCATGAGACGTGGGCAGAAAACTTACAGCGTTCAGTGAAATTTAGGCACTTTGCTTTTTCTCTGAGCACGCTAGAATGCGCGCCGAAGGGTGCTGACGACCTGTCCGCAAACTTTCGTACCCTTTGCTAGGCTTGCCAATAAGCGAGTCGATCACGCCAGGGTATGTCGGCGCGTTAACGCCGCCCGCTCTTTATTTGTACAGACCTCGCCCGTGACGTGGGGTTTGCCCGGTTCTCGCCATTCGTTGTGGCGCAACCACGGCCCGTAGCCTGCCTGCGGACCTTGAATTTTTTCTGGCAGCTGTCGATTTTCGACGTTGCTGGTCTATAACTAATCTGCTTTTCGCAAGTCATGAGGTAGAACATGAGCGACGATGATCTGGAAACTGACGACCTCGAAGTAGGCGACGAAGACGAAGGCGATGAAGGCCTCGAAGCGGCAGCTGATGATGTAGCTGTCGATGATAGCGACGATAGCCCGGCTCCTGCAGCCAAGGGCAAGTCCAAGGCAGCAGTCTCGGTAGACGAGATGCCGAGCATGGAAGCCAAGCAGAAGGAGCGTGATGCCCTGGCCAAGGCTATGGAAGAGTTCCTCTCCCGTGGTGGCAAGGTGCAGGAAGTGGAGGCCAACGTGGTCGCCGATCCGCCCAAGAAGCCGGACAACAAGTACGGTAGCCGCCCTATCTGAGTGGCCCCGTCAGCAAGAAAGCCCGCCGTCGCTGCGGGCTTTTTTGTGTCTGCTGTTCAGCGCCAGCTGTTGAGCAGATCAGGCAGCTGAGACAACCGCTGTATCTGTGCATCAGGGCGGTTCTCGGCTTCCCATGCCTTGCCCTGGGGGTTGAACCAGATCGCCCGTAGGCCGGCGCGCTGGGCCCCGGCAATGTCATCGCCGGGGTGATCGCCAATGTGCACCGCCGCATCCGCCTCGACTTCGCCTTGGCGCAGGGCTTCGAGGAAGGGTTGCGGGTCGGGCTTGCCTATCCCTAAGTCTTCGGCGCACAGGGCGAACTTGAAGTAATCGGCCAGGCCAAGGCGGCGCACATCGGCGTTGCCATTGGTGACCACGCCCAGGGTGTAGTGGCGACGGAGAATCTCCAGCACCGGCTGCACCTCGGGGAAGATGTCGATCTGGTGGCGGGCGTGGAGGAACACCTCGAAGCCTTCGTTGGCAAGCTCCCGGGCCTTGTTCTCGCTGTAGCCGACCTCTTCCAGGGCATGGAACAGCACGCGCCGGCGCAGGGCGCTGATGCGGTGTTTGAGCCCTGGCTCTGCCTGCACCAGGCGCTCGCGGATGGCGTACAGGTGCTCGACCGGAACCGCGCCCAGGGTTGGCGCATTGGCCGCCAGCCAGTCGCGCAGGGTGGTCTCGGCGCTGACGATCACCGGCGCGGTGTCCCACAGGGTGTCGTCGAGGTCGAAGGTGATCAGCTTGATGCTCATGAGTCACTGCCCTTACTGCGTTTGGCCCGAGGATGGGCGCTGTCATACACGGCGGCCAGGTGCTGGAAGTCCAGGTGAGTGTAGATCTGCGTGGTGGCGATGTCGGCATGGCCGAGCATCTCCTGCACGGCGCGCAGGTCCTGGGACGATTCCAGCAGGTGGCTGGCGAAGGAGTGTCGCAACATGTGCGGATGCAGGTTCTGGCCCAGCTCGCGGGCGCCGGCGGCCTGCACCCGCAGTTGAATGGCCCGTGGGCCCAGGCGCCGGCCCTGCTGGCTGACGAACACCGCGCCGTCCTGCGGGCCGCTGCCGGCGCGCAGTGGCAGCCATTGCTCCAGCGCCTCGCGGGCCTTGCGACCGACCGGCAGCACGCGGGTCTTGCTGCCTTTGCCGTGTACCTGCACCAGGCCGCCAGGCAGGTCGAGCTGCTCCAGGTTGAGGCTGGTCAACTCCGACAGGCGCAGGCCTGAAGAGTAGAACAGCTCGAGCATGGCCTGGTCGCGGCGGGCGAGAAATTCATCTTCCACCGCGCCTTCGAGCAACTGCAGGGCCCGGTCGGTGTCGAGGGTCTTGGGCAGGCGCCGCTCGCCCTTGGGCGCCGACAGGCCATTGGCCGGGTCGTGACTGCAATGGCCTTCGCGATTGAGGTAACGGTAGAAACCGCGCACCGCCGAGAGCAGGCGCGCAAGGCTGCGCGAAGACTGGCCCTGGTGATGCTGGCGGGCGATCAGCTGGCGCAGGTGCTGGATCTGTAGGGCGCTCCAGCTATCGATGCCGCCCTTGGTACAGTAGGCCAGGACGCTTTCGAGGTCGCGCCGGTAGGCCAGCTGGGTGTGTTCGGACACCTGGCGCTCGTTGCGCAAGTGCGCGCAGAAGGCCTCCAGCTGGCGTTCCACTAGCGCACCGGACGCAGGGTCTGGGTGTGGCGCGGGACGACCCGGCCGAGCACTTCGGCGATGTAGCTGAGGAACAGGGTACCGACCGTGCTCTTGTAATGCTGCGGATCGCGGCTGCCGATCGCCAGTACGCCGTGCAGGCCCTGGTGGTTGAGGGTGGCGACGGCGCTGGAGCCGACTTCTTTGCGCTGCTCTTCGCCGAACAGAAAATCCAGCTCGTGGTCACGCAGGTTGCCGCTGACCGTCTTGCCGGCGCACAACAGGCCGCCGATGGCTTGCTGGGCGTCGCTGCTGTTGACCCAGCGGCCGACCGGCGCCGCGGTTTCGCCGAACAGGATGAGGCTGACAAAAGGCACCTTGAATTCCTGGCGCAGGCTGTCTTCGACGGCCATGACCACGCTTTCGAGGCTGTCGGCATCGAGCAGGTCGAGGATCAGCCGGCGCGTCTTGTCGAACAGCCGGTCGTTGTCGCGGGCGACGTCCATCAGTTGCGAAAGACGGTGGCGCATTTCGATGTTGCGGTCGCGTAGCAGCTTGAGCTGGCGCTCGACCAGCGACACGGTATCGCCACGCTGATGGGGGATGTGCAGCTCGCTGAGCAACTCATCATGCTCGGCGAAGAACGTCGGGTTGTCGCGCAGGTAAGCAACCACGGCCTCAGCCCCGAGGGTGGGCGTCGAGCCCTCGGCGCTAAGGTCGGTGGGCTGTTCGGCGGGAGCCTGGGGCTGATCGGTCATGGCTGGTACTCACTCATAGACGAACCTGTCCTTCAAACACGCGTACGGCGGGGCCGGTCATCAGCACCGGCTTGCCCGGGCCTGCCCATTCGATGGACAGGCGCCCACCCGGCAGGTCGATCAACAGCGGTGAATCCATCCAGCCCTGGCTGATCGCCGCCACGGCAGCGGCGCAGGCACCGGTACCGCAGGCCTGGGTTTCGCCCGCGCCACGTTCCCACACCCGCAGTTGCGCGCGATGACGGTCGATGACCTGGATGAAACCGACATTGACCCGCTGCGGGAAGCGCGGGTGATGTTCAATCTGCGCACCCAGTTCGTGCACCGGGGCGGCGTTGATGTCGTCGACCCGCAGCACGGCATGGGGGTTGCCCATGGATACGGCGAAGAGTTCGACGTTACGCCCGGCGACCTCGAGCGGGTAGCTCAGGGCCTGGGCCGGCGCCTCGAACGGGATATCGGCCGGCACCAGCCGCGGCGGGCCCATGTCGACGCTGATCTGCCCGTCGTTGCGCACGTCCAGCTCAATGATGCCGCCCTTGGTTTCGACGCGGATGCGTTTTTTCGCGGTCAGGCGCTTGTCCAGCACAAAGCGCGCAAAGCAGCGCGCACCGTTGCCGCACTGTTCGACCTCGGAGCCGTCGGCGTTGAAGATCCGGTAGCGGAAATCCACTTCCGGATTGCTCGGTGCCTCGACGATCAGCAACTGGTCGAAACCGATGCCGGTGTGGCGGTCGCCCCATTGCTTGGCGTGCTTGGGCAGAATGTGCGCGTGCTGGCTGACCAGGTCGAGGACCATGAAGTCGTTGCCCAGCCCATGCATCTTGGTAAAACGCAGCAGCATGGGTTTACTCCGGCAGCAGGCTTTCGCCGGCGAACAACTCGGTCACGGTTTCGCGACGACGCACTTCGAAGGCCTGGTCACCATCGACCAGCACTTCGGCACAACGACCACGGGTGTTGTAATTCGAGCTCATGACAAAACCATAGGCGCCCGCCGAGTGCACCGCCAGCAGATCGCCTTCGGCCAGGTTCAGCTCGCGCTCTTTGGCGAGGAAGTCGCCGGTCTCGCAGATCGGCCCGACGATGTCGTAGGTGCGGCCTTCACCGACACGCGGCTGTACCGCGGTGACGTTCATCCAGGCCTGGTACAGGGCCGGGCGGATCAGGTCGTTCATCGCCGCATCGACGATGGCGAAATCCTTGTGCTCGGTGTGCTTGAGGTACTCGACCTGGGTCAGCAGCACGCCGGCATTGGCGACGATGTAGCGGCCCGGTTCGAAAACCAGGGCCAGGTCGCGATCACCGACGCGCTCGCGGATGGCCTTGATGTAGTCGCCGGCCAGCGGCGGCTCTTCGTCGCGATAGCGCACGCCGACGCCGCCACCCAGGTCCAGGTGGCGCAGGAGGATGCCGCAGTCGCCGAGGCGGTCGATCAACGCCAGCAGGCGGTCGAGGGCATCGAGGAAGGGTTCCAGGGTGGTCAGCTGCGAGCCGATATGGCAGTCGACGCCGACCACTTCGAGGTTCGGCAACTGCGCGGCGCGGATGTACACCTCTTCGGCATCGGCGATGGCGATACCGAACTTGTTTTCTTTCAGGCCCGTGGAAATGTACGGGTGAGTGCCGGCATCGACGTCCGGGTTGACCCGCAGCGAAACCGGCGCGCGTACGCCCATTTCGGCGGCCACCACCTGCAGGCGCTCGAGCTCGTCGGTGGATTCGACGTTGAAGCAGTGCACGCCGACTTCCAGGGCGCGGCGCATGTCTTCGCGGGTCTTGCCGACGCCGGAGAACACCACGCGGTCGGCACGTCCGCCAGCGGCCAGCACACGCTCCAGTTCACCGCCGGAAACGATGTCGAAACCTGCGCCCAGGCGGGCCAGCAGGTTCAGCACGCCGAGGTTGGAGTTGGCCTTGACGGCAAAGCACACCAGGTGCGAAACACCCTCCAGGGCATCGGCGTAGCTACGGTACTGGGCCTCGATATGGGCGCGCGAGTAGACGTAGGTAGGCGTGCCGAAACGTTCGGCGATGGCCGACAGGGCCACGCCTTCCGCGAACAGCTGACCGTCGCGGTAGTTGAAAGCGTCCATGGGTTACCCTTACTGGTGCTTGTGCGATTGCGACTTTTTACCGTCTTTGCTGTCGTCTGGCAGGTACAGCGGGCCCTTCTGGCCGCAGGCGGAAACGAGGCAGGCAACCGCGACGAGCGCCGCGAGGGTGGAGATCAGGCGCTTCATGGCGTAATCCTTTGTAATAAGCAGTATTGCGCCCGAGTATACCGAGCGCCCGGCCCCTTGCCTATGCAGGCAGCCCGCCGTCGGGCGGGGTGGTGGCTGCGCCGGTGGACGCAGGTCGGTATCCTTTGCATTCGGCGCGCCGCGCTCGTATCTTGCCCGGCTTGCGTGTGTGCAGACATTTTTGAGGTTCTTGCAATGAGTTTGACCGAAGCGCGTTTTCACGACCTGGTCGACGCGACCCAACAGGCGCTGGAAGACCTGTTCGACGAGACTGACCTGGATCTGGACATGGAGAACTCGGCAGGGGTCCTGACCATCAAGTTCGACAACGGCAGCCAGCTGATCTTCAGCCGCCAGGAACCGCTGCGCCAGCTGTGGCTAGCTGACAAGTCCGGTGGTTTTCACTTCGACTACGACGAGCAGAGCGGCAAGTGGACCTGTGAAAAGACCGAAGAGCTGCTGGGCGAGATGCTGGAGCGCATCGTCTGGGAGCGGATCGGTGAAAAGCTCGATTTCGACGAAATCTGATGAGCAGCGCAGCCAAGCCGGCCAAGCCGCTCTACAGCAATGTCAGCCCGGCAGTGCCATCGCCGTGCATCAGCACCTGCCGGCTGGATGAGCACAAGGTCTGCATTGGCTGCTTCCGCCACGTCGAGGACATTCGCCAGTGGCGTGCGGCCGACGATGAGCAGCGCCGGCAGATCTGCCGCGAGGCGCTGGCGCGACGACAGCTGGCGGGGTTGGCATAGACCCTGCGGGTATTGTGTATTTACTTGGCTGTGGTAGTGTCGAACCTGTTTCGGCTGTGCCGAATTCCTGCAAACCCCGCCCTTGGGCGGGGTTTTGCTTTATATCGCCCAGAAAAAGGAGTCTGACCGGATCATGAGCACCAACCCTTCCATTATCGTCACCCGCTTGGACGTGCAGCGTCTCGAGCGTCTGATCGACAGCCTCGATGAGAAGACGCAGGACTCGCCGGGTGTGCTCGCCTTGCAAGACGAGCTCGACCGCGCCGAAACGGTCGGCCACGAGGAAGTTCCGGCCGGTGTCGTGACCATGAACTCCCGGGTTCATTGCCGCGAAGAAGCCAGCGGCAAGGACTACCACCTGACCCTGGTCTACCCGAAAGACGCCAACGCCGACGAAGGCAAGATCTCCATCCTCGCGCCGATCGGCAGCGCGCTGCTGGGCTTGTCGGTAGGTGAGCAGATCGACTGGCCGGCCCCGGGTGGCAAGACCCTCAAGCTGAAACTGCTTGAGGTCGAGTACCAGCCAGAAGCGGCAGGCGATTTCGACCTCTGAGGCTCAAGCCTGCGCCAGGGCCTCGTTGAGCGCCCGCTCCAGTTCGCCCTTGTAGCGCAGGTAGAGAATGCTCGAGCCCAGGCCGTCGGCCAGCAGGCCCGACAGATCCAGGTCAGTGATGTAGCAGCGGTAGCGCTCAGCCTCGCGTCGCTGCTCGATGATCTCGCGGGCGACCACCGCATACAGCTGGTCGCCATGCTCGAGCTGGGAAAACTCCCGCTGATTGCAGTACAGCGTGACTTGCACGTCGTCGCTGGCGCCTGCCTGCAAAATCGCCTGCACTTCGTAGTACGGCCGGTCGATGGCCTTGACCTCGACCTGGCGCGCTTCGACCTGGCGAACCTTGCCAGTGCCCGACGGCAACAATTGGTAATAAAGAATATCCAGTGAACCCTGGGCCTGCAGGCTGTCCAGCGGCAGGCGCGCGTCGCGGCGGAACACGATCGACTGCAGGAAGCGCTGCAACGGCAGCAACAGGCTGCTTTCATCGTGGAACGGCAGGCGCTGCTGCCACAGAGCGTTGTGCTCATCCAGGACGTAGACATCGGCCCAGGCGTCTTGCAGTCGATAGAACAACTGGATGCACTGCGGCTGCCCCAGTGGCAGCAACTGCGCCAGGTCGAGCTCCTGAAGGGCATTGGCGTCCAGGTGCAGGGGGCTGTAGTCGCTGCGCTCTTCACCCAGGTAGCGCAGCACCGCGTCCTCATCGTCGAGGGTCACCAGGTTCACCGCGCCGCGTTGCAGTTCCAGCACATGGGTGTGCTGTTCGACCTGCAAGAGGTAGCGCTGGTTGAGGTTCTGCGCCAGCAGCGCCTGGGTGCTGGCGAACACTTCCTCGACCCGCAGGGCGATGGCCTGGGCGCGGTTGTGGCAGAAGCAGCGGACCCGCAGCCTGGGCGTATGGCCGGCGCCGAGGCTGTTGAGGTAATCACGCAGGCAGCGCAGCAGGGCATGTTCGCCGTCGTAGCGGTGCACCTGCACTTCGTTCCAGCTGTTGAGGGTGACCTGATCGAGGGTCAGCACCAGGTTTTCGCGCACCCCGGCATAGCTCAACGAATCAGTGCGCTCGGTGGTCATCAGGATGTTCAGGTCGCGGTGGTGTTGCAGCGGGTCGACGCCGACGTTGACCAGCAGCAGGATCTCGTCCACCACGCTCGGTTGCAGCAGGCGCTGTTCGCTGACCACCGCCAGGGGCAGGGCGACGCTCTGTTGCAGGCTGCCGAGCAGGTTGAACAGCTCGTACTCGCTCAGATCGCTGCTACCCGGGTGCAGGGCCAGGCGCGTGCTGCTGTCGATCACGCCGTTGCGGTGGGCCCAGGTCAGCAGTTCGAGCAGTTCGCGGCAGCGCTTGATCGGCGCAAAGTGCTCCCATTCGTGCACGCCCAGGTTGCCGTTGTACAGGCCCCAGTGGGTTTGCCCGGGTTCCTTGCGGTTGGGTGACTGCACCAGGGTCAGGGTGTCTTCGGCGAGGTCCGGAGCAATGCCCGGGTTGATGAACTCGACCTTGCCGGCGCGGCGTTCGAAGGCGGCGTACAGGCGCCGGCCGAGCACGCTGAGGTCGCGCTGGTCGATGCGGCTGGTGGCGTTCTGGCTGCGGGCGAACTGGCAGAGGAAGCGGTAGCTGTAGTTCAGCTCGGCCACCAGCTCGCGGCGCTCGACCGCAACCTGGCGGACTTTCCACTGGCTGCGGCTGTCGAGCAGCGCCAGTTGGCGCTCGTCCCAGCTCCATTCCTGGCTCAGGCGCTGCAGCAGGTCCCGCTGCCAGCTGGCGCTGCGCTGGCGAGCCAGGCCGCCGAGCTTCTTGTTGACCTTCAGGTACAGGCTGCGCCGCACCAGCTCCAGCCGCTCGCGTTCGCCGCGGCCTTGCAGGTACTGCTCGATGCGCCGGTAGACCATCATGTAGGGGTCGAGCTGGTCGAGGTCGAGGCGATTGCTGAACACCGCCTGCTTGAATTGCAGGCTCAGGCACTGCACTTGCGGGTGTTCGCTGGCGTAGACCTCGGTAAGCAGCAGCTTGAGCACCGACTTGTAGGGTGATTCGATGCCCTTGAACAGCTGCCAGAGCCCGGCGCCGACGAACTCGCCCGGCGGGATATGGGCCAGGTGGCCCAGGTCGAGGTGGTCTTCGGCACGCACGAAACGCTTGGAAAGCAGGGTATCGATGTATTGCCGGTAGCGCGGCTCTTCATAGACCGGCACCAGCCACCACAAGGGCGTACGCCCGGCGAGCCAGATGGCGGTGCGGTAGAACTCGTCAAGCAGCAGGTAATGCTGGGTGGTGCCGCAGTCATCGGAGCTGAGCTGGCCGTCGCGCTCGCCCTGGATGAAGCTCTGCGGCTCGATCAAAAACAGGTGGGCCTCGGCGCCTTGGCTGGCCGCCCAGGTTTCCAGCAGCAGGCATTTTTTGCGCAGCTCCGCCAGTTCGCTTTCGCTCAGGTCGGCGGCGTGACACACCCACACGTCCATATCGCTTTGCTCGGCCTGGGCCAGGGTGCCCAGGCTGCCCATCAGGAACAACCCGTGAATCGGCTGGGGCGGGTTGCCGCGCCTGGCCTTGTACGAAAACGAGCGGGTCAGGCGCTGGGCTTCGGCCAGCAATTGCGCATCAGGCTCGAAATTGGCGACGCCTGCGGGCGTAGTGCCAGAGACATACCCGGGCAGCAGCGGGTGATTGACGTGGAAAAACAGCGGCAGCAGGGTCAGCACCTGCTGTTGACGACTCGACAGCCCGTCCATGGCACGCCCCAGGCGCCCCTGGTTGAGCTTCAGGAAGCGTTGGCGCAGCTGGCTGAGCACCTTGCGGTCAATGCCCTGGTCGAGGTCGGGGCGAATTTCGTGGGGGTGGTTCATGGCGAGCTGAAACCGGCCGTCTAGGGAGCAATGGCGAGTTTAAGCTATTTTAATTTTGACGCCATTTTATTAGCGATGGAGTGGAGATTGCCGCTAGCAAGGCCAGCCCCCGCTGTGGGAGCCGGCGTTGCCGGCGATGGACTGCAAGGCAGTCCCGATCAGGCAGGTTCGACGACATTCAGAATGTTCAGCAACACCTGCACGTTCTCGGCAGCATCGTGACCAAGGCTGGTCAGGTAACCGCCATCGGGCTGGTCAGTGAGCTTCTTCTCGTACAGGCGACGCGCTGCAGCGATCACCTCCTTGGAGGCGGTGTTATGAACCTTGATGCCTTCCTGGCTGCTATCCAGGTTGAACAAGGCAAGGACTTCCAGCTCGGCAATCAGTTCGGGGGTAAACGACATAAAGACTCCGACTTCCAGACAAGGAGGGCAGCACCGTCGCCGGTGCCTGGTTTTGCAGTGTAGTCAGGGAAATCCTGCTTTGCTTCAGTCCTTTTCCGGCGGCAGCTCGGGCAAGGCGCGCAAGGCGGTTTCATACCATTCGGTGTTGAACGCGCGGTCCTCTTCGAGCATCGCGTCAATCTCGTAGGCCAGCACGTGGGCCATGAGGTTGAGGATGTCTTCACGCTCGTAACCTACCAGGGTCAGCTTGTTGAACGTGGCCTTGGCCGCTGGCGGGTTATCGCTTTCGATCTGGTTCTCGATCGCTTCGATCAGGGTCGACTCGGCGAACTCTTCTTCGTCGTTGTCGATATCAGTTGGTTCGCTCATGGGCGCTTTCCTCTTTTGGGGTGCCCAGTTTGCCACGGGCCCGGCAGCAATGCCTTGTTATCGACAATCTTCATGATGCTGGTCAGTACCCGGCACTTGGGTCTATAACAACCCGGCCAACCCCTTTACGGCCTGGAGGCTGTTTCATGCTCAAGCTTCATGGATTCGCGGTCAGCAACTACTACAACATGGTCAAACTGGCGCTGCTGGAAAAGGGCGTACCCTTTGAAGAGGTGCTGTTCTTTGGCGGCCAGCGCCCCGAAGCGCTGAAAGTCAGCCCGCGCGGCAAGGTGCCGGTGCTGGAGACCGAGCACGGTTTTCTCAGCGAAACCAGCCTGATCCTCGACTACATCGAGCAGACTCAGGCGGGCAAGGCGCTGCTGCCGGAGGGGGTGTTTGCCCAGGCCAAGGTCCACGAGCTGGCCCAGGAGATCGAGCTGTACATCGAACTGCCGGCCCGCGCCTGCTACCCGCAAGCGTTCTTCGGCATGCAGGTGGATGAAGCCATCAAGGCCAAGGCCAAGGACGAGTTGCTGGCCGGGATCGCCACCCTCAAGCGCAATGGCAAGTTCACTCCCTATGTGGCCGGCGACAGCCTGACCATCGCCGATATGCTGTTCTGCTTCAGCGTCGACCTGGCCTATGTCGTGGGCAAGAAAGTATTGGATGTCGATCTGCTGGAAGACTTCCCGCAGGCGCGTGAACTGCTGGAGCGCTTCAAGAGCAACCCGAACGTGCAGAAGATTGCCGCTGATAAAGAGGCGCAGATGCCCGCATTCCTCGAAATGGTGCGCTCGGGAAAGCGCTGATCGGTCAGGAGACGAAGTAAATCCAGAAAGGTCCTACGCCCTTGCAGGAAGCGTACGGTAGCTTTCTGGCTCGCTTCGTTCCAAATATGCAGAGACTTCATACGGCTAGGAGGCCGGAAATGTTCCGATTGCACGGATTCTCTGCAAGCAACTACTACAACATGGTCAAGCTCGCCCTGCTGGAAAAGCGCCTGCCCTTCGAGGAGGTGCCTCTGCATGGCTGCCAGAACCCGCAAGTGTTGGCGATCAGCCCACGTGGCAAGGTGCCGGTGCTGGAGGTCGGGCAGGGGTTTATCAGCGAAACCGACGCCATCCTCGATTACCTCGAAGAAGCCCGCCCAGAGGTTGCGCTGTTACCGGCCGATGCCTTCCAGCGTGCGCAGGTACGCGCCTTGGCCAAGGAAATCGAGCTGTATATCGAGCTGCCCGCCCGTTACTGCTATGTCGAAGTGTTCTTTGCCGGCAGGGCCACCCCGGAAGCCTTGAAGGCCAAGGCCCGGCGCGACCTGGACAAGGGCTTTACCGCCCTGGCCCAGCGCGGCCGGTTTGCGCCATACGTGGCAGGCGAGCGTTTTACCCTGGCCGATCTGTATTTTCTCTACAGCGTCGACCTGGCGTGCCAGGTTGGCCAGCGCTTGTTCGGCATTGATTATCTGCAGCCACTGCCGGGCGCCCGGGCGCTGTTCGAGCGGCTGGGGGAGAACCCTAATGTGCAGAAGGTCGCGGCTGACAGGAAAGCCGAAACACCGGCTTTCCTGCAGCGGCTGCGGACTGCCACCCAGGCGGAACTGGCCGGGTAGCAACACGCGAGAGGGGCTTAGCGCGCGGCGAGCAGCGCCTTGCCGCGGGCTACGGCAGCGCGTACTTGCGCAGGCGCAGTACCGCCGATGTGGTCACGGGCGTTGACCGAACCTTCGAGGGTCAGCACGGCGAACACGTCCTGTTCGATCTGGTCGCTGAACTGGCGCAGTTCGTCCAGGCTCATCTCGGCCAGGTCCTTGCCGGTATCGACACCGTACTTCACCGCGTGGCCGACGATTTCGTGGCAATCACGGAACGGCAAGCCGCGGCGTACCAGGTAGTCGGCCAGGTCGGTCGCGGTGCTGAAGCCGCGCAGGGCCGCTTCGCGCATGATGGCGTGGCGAGGCTTGATCGCCGGGATCATGTCGGCGAAGGCGCGCAGCGAGTCGCGCAGGGTGTCGGCGGCGTCGAACAGCGGCTCCTTGTCTTCCTGGTTGTCCTTGTTGTAGGCCAGGGGCTGGCCTTTCATCAGGGTCAGCAGGCCGGTGAGGGCGCCGAACACACGGCCGGTCTTGCCGCGCACCAGCTCCGGCACGTCCGGGTTCTTCTTTTGCGGCATGATCGAGCTGCCGGTGCAGAAGCGATCAGGCAGGTCGATGAACTGGAACTGGGCGCTGGTCCACAGCACCAGCTCTTCGGAGAAGCGCGACAGGTGCATCATCGCCACGCTGGCGGCAGCGCAGAATTCGATGGCGAAGTCGCGATCGGAAACGCCGTCCAGCGAGTTGCCGCCCACGGCTTCGAAGCCCAGCAGCTGGCAGGTCAGTTCGCGGTCGATCGGGTAGGTGGTGCCGGCCAGCGCAGCGCTGCCCAGGGGCATGCGGTTGGTGCGTTTGCGGCAGTCGACCAGGCGCTCGTAGTCGCGGCTGAGCATTTCGAACCAGGCCAGCAGGTGGTGGCCGAAAGTTACCGGCTGCGCGGTTTGCAGGTGGGTAAAGCCGGGCATGATGGTCTCGGCTTCGCGCTCGGCCTGTTCCAGCAGGCCCTGCTGCAGGCGGGTGATTTCGGCCAGGATCAGGTCGATTTCGTCACGCAGCCACAGGCGGATGTCGGTGGCGACCTGGTCGTTGCGGCTGCGGCCGGTGTGCAGCTTCTTGCCGGTGATGCCGATGCGGTCGGTCAGGCGTGCTTCGATGTTCATGTGCACGTCTTCAAGGTCGACGCGCCAGTCGAAGTTGCCGGCCTCGATTTCAGCTTGGATGGTTTTCAGGCCATCGATGATGGTGTCGCGCTCGGCGTCGGTGAGGACGCCGACCTTCGCCAGCATGGTGGCGTGGGCGATCGAACCCATGATGTCGTGGCGGTACAGGCGCTGGTCGAAGTTGACGGAGGCGGTGAAACGGGCGACGAAGGCGTCGACGGGCTCACTGAAGCGGCCGCCCCAGGACTGATTGGTCTTGTCGGTGCTCATGGATTCACTCTTGAAGGCGTGAACGGAAAAAGTGGCGTCGATCATAGCAGGATTGACGGGGCTGCCGGAGTGCGGCGGTCGGGGCAAATGCGGGTTTATGTCGCAGCACAGGCCCGCGACAGCGCGCTTGCAACAGGATATTTATCGATTGAACGGCAGTGTTGCGGCAACCGTCTACAGTTGGACAGAGGCTCGGCATGTTTCCTGCCGGGCCAGTGAATCTTTAGCCATCGTGCGAGTCTGAGCGTGGATCGCCGTGACGGTCGTCACCTCACCTGTCTACGCTATCCTTGTGCGAGACTCACGCAGGAATCCAGCGCAATATGAATGTCCTGATCGTTGATGACGAACCCCAAGCCCGGGAACGCCTGAGCCGACTGCTCGGCGAACTGGAGGGCTATACCGTGCTGGAGCCCAGCGCCACCAATGGCGAAGAGGCCCTGGCCCTGATCGACAGCCTCAAGCCTGAGGTGGTCCTGCTCGACATTCGCATGCCGGGCCTGGATGGGCTGCAGGTTGCTGCCCGGCTGTGCGAACGTGAAGCACCGCCTGCGGTGGTGTTTTGCACCGGTGACGATGAGTTCACCGTCGAGTCGTTCAAGGACAGTACCCTGGGCTACTTACTCAAGCCGGTGCAGGCCGACAGCCTGCGCGATGCCTTGAAAAAGGCCGAACGGCCCAACCGTGTGCAACTGGCGGCCCTGACCCGCCCGGCCGCCGAGAGCGGCAGCGGTCCGCGCAGCCACATCAGTGCCCGTACCCGCAAAGGCATTGAGCTGATCCCCCTCGATCAGGTGATCTACTTCATTGCCGATCACAAGTACGTGACCCTGCGCCACGAATCCGGTGAAGTACTGCTCGACGAGCCGCTCAAGGCCCTGGAAGACGAGTTCGGTGAACGTTTCGTGCGTATTCACCGCAATGCACTGGTCGCCCGCAACCGTATCGAACGCCTGCAGCGCACGCCGTTGGGGCATTTCCAGCTGTTCCTCAAGGGCCTCAATGGCGACGCCCTGATCGTCAGCCGCCGGCATGTGGCCGGTGTGCGCAAAATGATGCAACAGCTTTAAGGGCGGGACCAGGGAGCGGACGACGGCCAGGGATGGTCGGCTCCTGCCATGATTTAGATCTGCTAGCGGTCTGGACTGAGCTGTTATCATCGGGCGAATCTATCTCGTACGGATCGTTCCATGTCCACTCGCGAAATCCGCATTGCCACCCGCAAAAGTGCCCTGGCCCTGTGGCAGGCCGAATATGTCAAAGCCCGTCTGGAACAGGCCCATCCCGGTCTGGTCGTGACCCTGGTGCCGATGGTCAGTCGTGGCGACAAGCTGCTCGACTCGCCGCTGTCGAAAATCGGCGGCAAGGGCCTGTTCGTCAAGGAACTGGAAACCGCGCTGCTGGAGAACCAGGCCGACATCGCCGTGCATTCGATGAAAGACGTGCCGATGGACTTCCCCGAAGGCTTGGGGCTGTTCTGCATTTGCGAGCGTGAAGACCCCCGCGATGCTTTCGTTTCCAACACCTTTGACAGCCTTGAGGCGTTGCCGGCCGGCAGTATCGTCGGCACTTCAAGCCTGCGCCGCCAGGCCCAACTGCTGACCCGCCGCCCGGACCTCGAGATCCGCTTCCTGCGTGGCAACGTCAACACCCGCCTGGCCAAGCTCGATGCCGGCGAGTACGACGCCATCATCCTCGCCGCCGCCGGCCTGATCCGCCTGGGCTTCGAAGACCGCATCACTTCCAGCATCAGCGTCGACGACAGCCTGCCCGCAGGCGGCCAGGGCGCAGTGGGCATCGAGTGCCGCAGTGCCGACAGCGAAATCCATGCGCTTCTGGCGCCGCTGCATCACGCCGACACGGCCGACCGGGTTACTGCCGAGCGCGCCTTGAACAAACACCTCAATGGCGGCTGCCAGGTGCCGATTGCCTGTTACGCGGTGCTCGAAGGCGAGCAGCTGTGGTTGCGCGGCCTGGTTGGCGAGCCGGCGGGCGGCAAGCTGCTCACCGCCCAGGCCCGCGCACCGCGCCAGAATGCCGAAGCGCTTGGCATCCAGGTCGCCGAAGACCTGCTCGGGCAAGGCGCCGAAGACATCCTCAAGGCGGTCTACGGCGAGGCCGGGCACCCGTGAGCGGCTGGCGCCTGCTGCTGACCCGGCCGGCCGAAGAGTGCACCGCGCTGGCCCGCACGCTTGCCGAACAGGGCGTATTCAGCAGCAGCCTGCCGTTGCTGGAAACCGAGCCGCTGGCCCTGGCGCCGGCGCAGCTTGACCAGTTGCAGGCACTCGATCAGTACTGCGCGATCATCGTCGTCAGCAAGCCGGCGGCACGCCTGGCGGTTGAGCAACTGAACGCGCACTGGCCGCAACCGCCCGCGCAAGCCTGGTTCACTGTAGGTGCAGCCACCGCGCAGATCCTCGACGACCACGGCCTCGACGTCAGCTACCCGGCTCAAGGCGATGACAGCGAGGCGTTGCTGCAACTGCCGGCGTTGACCGACGCCATCAAGCGGCCTGGGCCAAGGGTGTTGATCATCCGCGGTGAAGGCGGGCGCGAACTGCTCGCCGAACGTCTGGCGGCGCTGGGCGCGCGGGTCGATTACCTCGAGTTGTATCGTCGCTACCTGCCGCATTACCCTGAGGCCACCCTGGCCCGGCGTATTGCCGGGGAACGCCTGAACGGCCTGGTGGTCAGCAGTGGGCAGGGTTTTGAACACCTGCGCCAACTGGCCGCAGAAGACTGGCCTCGGTTGGCGCAATTGGCGTTGTTCGTGCCCAGCCCACGGGTGGCGGAACTTGCCCGCGCCAGTGGCGCACAGAATGTAGTGGATTGCCGTGGTGCCAGTGCCACGGCGTTGCTGGCAACATTGCAGGAAACTCCTGCACCAGCCCCCTAAGGCGCTAAGCTGATTGGCGACGTGCCACAAAGCAAAGGATGGATACGTGAGCGAAACTGTCTTGCCCAACGAAGAACTGAAAGCCCCAGAGGCTCCTGCGCAAACCCCCGTCGAACCTGCCAAGCGGTCCGGCAATGGTCTGGCAATCCTGGCCTTGCTGCTGGGTGCGGCCGGTGTCGCAGTGGGTGGATGGGGCGTATGGCAGCTTCGCCAGCTCCAGAGTGCCGAGCAGGGCCAGGTGCAGAGCCTGCAGGCCCTGAGCGAGCAGACCCAGGCCCTGCAGCAACGCGAACAGCAACTTTCTGCGCAGTTGGCGGTTTTGCCGGCTGCTTCCGAACTGGAAGACCGTCGGCGTCTGGTCGCTCAGTTGCAGGGTGATCAGCAACGCTTGAGCCAACGCCTGGAGACCGTCCTTGGTGCCAGTCGCAAGGACTGGCGTCTGGCTGAAGCCGAGCACTTGTTGCGTCTGGCCAGCTTGCGCCTGTCTGCCGTGCAGGACATCGTCAGTGCCCGTGAGCTGGTCAAGGGTGCAGACGAAATCCTCCGCGAACAGAGCGATCCGGGTTCATTTGCCGCCCGTGAACAACTGGCCAAGAGCCTGGCCACCCTCAACAGCGTTCAGCAGCCCGACCGCACCGGACTGTTCCTGAAGCTGGCGGCCCAGCGCGAGCAAGTGCTGCAACTGAGCGCGCAGTCGCCGGAGTTCAACAGTAACGCCGACGCCATGGGTGCGCTGACTGCCGACGGCGATGGCGCCAGTCGCTGGTCGCAGTGGTGGGCGGAGCTGTCGAAGTACTTCCAGATCGATTTCAACGCCGACGACAATATTCGTCCGTTGCTGGCCGGGCAGTCGCTCAACCAGTTGCGCCTGGCCCTGAGCCTGACCATCGAACAGGCCCAGTGGGCTGCGCTCAATGGCGAAGCCAAGGTCTATACCCAGGCCCTGGATGATGCCCGCAGCGTGTTGCTGGCCAACTTCAACCCGGACAATCCGCAGAGCCAGGCCATGCTCGCCGCCCTCAACGAACTCGCCGAGCAGCCGGTTGCGGTGGTGGTGCCGGACCTGGCTGACAGCATCAGCGCTGTGCAGGCCTACCTTGAACGTCGGCACCTGCCGGCCGAGGAGGCCAAGCCATGAAGCGCGTCTACCTGCTGGCGGTGGTGGCCATAGCCGTGGCCGCCACGCTTGGTATCGCGATCGCCAAGCACAGCGGTTATGTGCTGATTTCCTACGGCAGCTTTCGCTATCAGTCGGGCCTGTGGGCAGCCCTGGCGGCGCTCGCCGGGATCATCCTCGCGGTGCTGCTGGTGCGCTACCTGGTCGGCCTGGTGCTGACTTCCGGCGGGGTGGTCAATCCCTGGTCGCGGCGTAACCGTAGCCGTCGCACGCAAGTGGCGATCGAGCAAGGCCAGCTGGACCTCGCCGAGGGCCGCTGGGCCAGTGCCCAGCGCCACCTGCATCGCGCTGCCGAAGCCGAACGCCAACCGCTGCTGTACTACCTCGGCGCGGCACGTGCCGCCAACGAGCTGGGCCGCACCGAAGACAGCGACAACCTGCTGGAACGGGCCCTGGAGCGCCAGCCCGAAGCCGAGCTGGCCATCGCTCTGAGCCACGCCCAGTTGCAGATGGACCGCGGTGACAGCGACGCTGCCCTGGTGACCCTGCAGGCCATGCAGGAGCGCCATCCGCATAACGTACAGGTGTTGCGCCTGCTGCAGCGCTTGTATCGCGAGCGGGGTGACTGGTCGGCATTAATCCGGCTGCTGCCCGAGCTGCGCAAGGACAAAGTGTTGCCGGCGCCAGAGCTGGCCGAGCTGGAGCGCCGTGCCTGGGGTGAGAACCTGAGCCTGGCTGCCAGCCGCGAAGGTGATGAACAAACCGCCCGGCAATCCCTGGAGCGCGCCTGGCAGCAGCTCACCGCTGCGCAACGCCAGGAACCGCAGCTGGTGCTGGCCTACGCCGAGCAGTTGCGCCAGTTGGGCGCCGAGAACGAAGCCGAGCAGGCCCTGCGCACTGCCCTCAAGCGCCAGTATGAAAGTCATCTGGCCCGACTGTACGGGTTGGTGCGTGGCGGCGACCCGGCGCGCCAGTTGCAAACTGCCGAAGGCTGGCTCAAGGACCATCCCGAGGACCCCAGCTTGCTGTTGACGCTGGGCCGCTTGAGCTTGCAGAACCGGCTGTGGGGCAAGGCGCGGGACTACCTGGAAAGCAGTCTGCGGGTGCAGCGCAATCCCGAGGCTTGTGCCGAGCTCGCGCGCCTGCTCGCCGGCCTGGGCGATACCGAGCGCAGCAACCAGCTGTTCCAGGAAGGTCTGGGCATGCTTGATGAGCGTCTGCTGGCTTTGCCGCTGCCAGAGGCCGTGCGAGCTTGATCTACCCATGGGTGCGCAGAAAAACGCGTGCCCATGGGCTCGAGCCAGTTTCCTGCGTTAGTCGGTAAGTATTCCTTCAAGTATCAACGTATTTTTCTTGCTGAGTTCGGGATGCTTCCCTGGGCGTTCAAGGACTTCTCCCGGCTGTCTTGCCTTGATACAAGCCGCGCGTTTCCTCTACCGTTATCGCCTGTCTATCGCGCTTCTGGATTCGCCATGTCGTTGGCCCGCTTGCGTTCATTGTTCTTCCCGGCGTTGCTGGCATCGGTGCTGGTCCAGGCTGCCGCCTACTACCTGGAGTTCGGCATGGGCCTGGTGCCATGTCCGCTGTGCTACAGCCAACGCCTGTTCCTCGGCGCCTTTGCCCTGGTCTGCCTGTGCGCTGTGGTCCATTCCCCGGGGCGCCTGGGCACCCGCATCTATGCAGCGCTAGCGCTGTTCTTCGCCACTGGCGGGGCACTCCTCGCCGCCCGGCATGTCTGGTTGCAAGGCAATCCGGCACTGTCGAGCATCGAATGCGAACCGGCTTTCGAGTACGTCATCGAGAACATGCCGATGCTCCAGGTGATCAAGGCGATGGTCATCGGCAGCCAGGATTGCGTGCCGATCAACTGGAGCTTCCTCGACCTGACCCTGCCGGAATGGAGCCTGTTGTCCTTCGTGCTGCTGGCAACCTTGCCGATCTGCCGCCTGCTCGGCCGTACCCGACCGCTGTTCAGTCGCACGGTAAAAAACTGAGGCGAAGTTTTTCACGGTGCAAGCGACCGGCGGCAAAGGATGGGCGGATTAAACACTTGTATGAACTTTGTCGCGTGCGTACCTTGAAGGCTAGGGCGCACGGGAATAATCTCCCTGCACGCATACCGAAAACACAGCTGCTCGATGCCGCTCTGCTGATTTCACCTTTGCTCTGCACATTTGCGGCGCGGGGGCAGGGGGCATTACCCAGAAGGGAAGAGATCGCCATGCTAGATAGTTGTCAGAATGCTCAGGAACGCTGGGGTGGGGTCCATAAGCTCATTGACCGCTGGTTGGATGAGCGTGCAGAGCTGGTGACGGCTTTTCGCGCACTGCGTGATGCCAAGCCGGCGTTTGCCGACAAGGACAAGAGCCGGGATTTCTGTGCGGTACTGGTCGATTATGTTTCAGCCTGGCATTTCGAAGTGAGCGAGCAACTGGTCAGCGAAGCCAAGGCCTTTGGCGACACTCGCGGGCTTGAATTGGCCCAGCAGATCAGCCCTCGCATCGACGCAATTACCGAAATCGCTTCAGCCTTCAATGATCACTGCGACAAGGGCAACTGCAACGACCCTGAGCGCTTCGCAAAAAAACTGGGTGAACTCGGCAGCTTGTTGCATGAGCGTTTCGAGCTTGAAGACTGCTTGATCGAAGTGCTGCATAACGCGCACGAGGAAAAAGTAGAAGTCCAGGCCTGACGGTGCTGCCGACCTCAGTCGGCAACCCCGAGCAACTCGATCTCGAACACCAGCGGCGTATAAGGCGCAATCAGGTCGCCCGCGCCGTCGGCACCGTAAGCCTGCGCCGAAGGGATCACCAGCCGCCATTTCGACCCGCTTGCCATCTGTGGCAATGCCACTTGCCAACCTTCAATCACACTGTCCAGATTGAACCATTGCGCCTGCTGGTTCTGATCGAACACCGTGCCATCCGGCAACTTGCCAACATAACGAACCTGGACTTTGCCACCGGCTTTTGGCTTGCTGCCAGTGCCGGCCTGCAACTCGCTCACGAGTATCCCATCAGTCAGTTCGCGCACTCCGGTGCGGGCCCGCTCAGTGGCCAGGAATCGTTTTTCCGCACTCAGCATTTGTTCAGTCTGCGCTTGAACAGCAGCCTCGTTGGTCTGGGCATCATGTTCGCTGAGTATCACCGCCATCCGTTCTTTGCTCAGTGCCAGCGGCTTGTTCTGATACGCCTGGCGCAAGCCTTCGATCAAGGCATCGAGTTGCAGGCCAGGCACTTCGGCACGCAGGCGTTCACCCAGGCTGGCACCCAGGCTGTAGGCCAGGTCATGGTCGCTGGCGGGATTAGTTTCAGGCGCTGCAATTAACGAAGTCGGCAACAGCAACAGGGTAAGGACTAGATAACGCGGCACAGGCTCGCTCCTGCTTCAGAGGAAATAAAGTATGCCAGCCTTCGCTGGTCACTTCGTGTAAATATCAGCAACACTTTGTGCAGCATCTACACTTGTTTCCAGCTGCAGCGATAACAACTTTGCCCAGGCATGCAACGCGGCGCATTTAATACTGTCAACATGCCCTAGCGGCGGTAGCAGCAGAAGCATAGTATGAGCCGCAATCTCGTCAGCCAGGAGGTAAACCATGTCGGCCAATAAGAAGCCAGTAAGTACGCCGTTGCACCTGCTCCAGCAACTCTCGGGCAGCCTGCTCGATCATTTGGAAAATGCCTGCTCGCAAGCGCTGGCTGATGCTGAAAAACTGCTCGCCAAGTTGGAAAAACAACGCGGCAAGGCTCAGGAAAAACTGCACAAGTCGCGCTTGAAATTGCAGGACGCTGCCAAGGCCGGCAAAGCCAAGGCGCAGAAGAAGGCCAAGGACGGAGTGAGTGAACTTGAAGGTTTGCTCGATTCGTTGAAAGACCGCCAGACGCAAACCCGCACCTACATCCTGCAGCTCAAGCGTGATGCTCAAGAGAGCCTGAAGCTGGCCCAGGGCGTGGGCAAGGTCAGGGAAGCTGCTGCCAAGGCATTGAGCGTGCGTTCGGCCAAACCTGCTGTTGCAGCAGCCAAACCTGCCGCCAAAGCACCGGCCAAAGCACCCGCCAAAGCGGCGAGCAAACCAGCAGCCAAACCAGCCGCAAAACCTGCGGCAAAAACCGCATCAGCCAAGCCAGCAGCAAAACCTTCGGCTAAACCTGTAGCGGCAAAACCTGCTGCCAAACCGGCTGCCAAAGCACCCGCCAAGCCTGCGGCAAAAACTGCAGCAGCCAAGCCTGCCGCCGCAAAAGCCCCGGCCAAGCCTGCGGCCAAAACCGCAGCAGCCAAACCCGCAGCCAAGCCAGCGGCTAAACCTGCGGTTGCAAAACCTGCGGCTAAAGCGCCAGCCAAGCCAGCGGCGAAAACCGCAGCGGCCAAGCCTGCCGCCAAACCAGCGGCCAAACCAGCAGCGGCGAAAGCACCTGCCAAGCCTGCAGCCAAACCAGCAGCGGCTAAACCCGCAGCCAAGCCAGCCGCCAAACCCGCTGCAGCGAAAGCACCGGCCAAACCAGCTGCCAAACCGGCAGCCAAGCCAGCTGCTGCCAAACCCGCTCAGCCCGTAGCTGCCAAGCCTGCTACTCCAGCAGCGTCGCCAGCACCTGCTGCTTCTGCACCGGCAGCCACTACGTCGCCTGCGCCAGCACCTTCGGCAGCATCGACCACTCAGACTCCGTCTTCGGCGTCCTGAGTCGTCAGCATCACGGCGCGCAGCTTGTGCAGCGCGTCGTGATGCGCACCGGCGCCTTCGGGGGCCAGCCAGTTTATCCAGTCCATTCCGGCTTCGGGCGTTGCTGTCCAGTCTTTGCAGGCCGTCTCCAGGCGCTCCAGCAGGATGCGCTCTGCTGCTAACTCCAAGCCTTTTACCTGCTCGCGCAATCCCGCCAGTTGCGCATCCTTGGCGGCATCTTCACGCCAGGACTGGCGCAGGGCGCGCAGCGGTTTCACCACCTCGGTTTGCCAAGCATCGGCGATTTGCTTGAGCTGCTTAACCCGGTGCTGGTTCGCGGCGATACCGCGTGCGTCGAGCCACACGCCGCACAGCAGCAGGCAGACGTCGCCACCCAGCGCCTGCCATTGCAGGCAGGCGGCTTCCACGCCTGGTCGTGCGTAGAGCTTCAAGGCAAAATTCCACAGGTCGGTGTGCATGGTCCCACTCGCGCCAGTTGCCGACGAAGCTGGTAGACTCCGCGGCCATTATGATCAGACTATCGAACCTCACTTTACAGCGTGGTCCACAGCGCCTGCTAGAAGGCGCCGAGATGACCTTGCACGCCGGCCAGAAAGCCGGCCTGATCGGTGCCAACGGCGCCGGTAAATCCAGCCTGTTCGCCTTGTTGCGCGGTGAGTTGACACCCGACTCGGGCGACTGCCAGCTGCCAGCAGATTGGCGCATCGCGCACATGCGCCAGGAGGTCGACACCCTCGAGCGCCTGGCAGTCGACTATGTGCTCGACGGCGATGCCCGCCTGCGCAAGGTCCAGGCTGACCTGGCTGCGGCCGAAGCCGCCCACGACGGCACTGCGCTGGCACGCCTGCACATCGAGCTCGACAGCGCCGACGGTTATACCGCCGACGCGCGGGCGCGCAAGCTGCTGGCAGGCCTGGGGTTTACCAACGAGCAGATGGACCGTCGGGTCGGCGACTTCTCCGGTGGCTGGCGGATGCGCCTGAACCTGGCTCAGGCGCTGATGTGTCCGTCCGACTTGCTGTTGCTCGACGAACCGACCAACCACTTGGACCTCGACGCGATCCTCTGGCTCGAAGACTGGCTCAAGGGCTATCCGGGTACGCTGCTGCTGATCTCCCACGACCGTGACTTTCTCGATGCCGTAGTCGATCACGTTGCCCATGTCGAGCAATGCAAGCTGACCCTCTACCGCGGCGGCTACACTGCGTTTGAGCGTACCCGTGCCGAGCGCCTGGCGCAGCAGCAACAGGCCTACGAGAAGCAGCAGGCGCAGCGCGCGCACATGGAAAAGTACATCGCCCGGTTCAAGGCCCAGGCCACCAAGGCCCGTCAGGCGCAGAGCCGGATCAAGGCCCTGGAGCGCATGGAAGAGCTGTCGGCGGCGCACGTTGACTCGCCGTTCGACTTCGTTTTCCGCGAGTCGGAGAAAATCTCCAGCCCGCTGCTCGACCTGTCCGAAGGCCGTCTGGGCTATGGCGACAAGACCATCCTCGAGAAGGTCAAGCTTCAGCTCACCCCCGGTGCCCGGATCGGCCTGCTCGGCCCCAACGGCGCGGGCAAGTCGACCCTGATCAAGAACCTTGCCGGCGAGCTGGAGCCCCTCGGCGGGCGCCTGGTGCGCGGCGAGAACCTCTCGGTTGGCTACTTCGCCCAGCACCAGCTCGACTCGCTGGACAACAAGGCCAGCCCGTTGCTGCACCTGCAGCGCCTGGCACCGACCGAGCGCGAGCAGACTTTGCGAGACTTCCTGGGTGGATTCGACTTCCGTGGTGGTCGCATCGACGAGCCAGTGGTGAATTTCTCCGGTGGCGAAAAAGCCCGTCTGGCCCTGGCCCTGATTGCCTGGGAACGGCCGAACCTGTTGCTGCTCGACGAACCGACCAACCACCTGGACCTGGAAATGCGTCTGGCGCTGACCATGGCCCTGCAGGAGTTCAGTGGCGCGGTGCTGGTGGTTTCTCACGACCGGCACCTGCTCAAGAGCACCACTGATGACTTCCTGCTGGTCGCCGACGGCAAGGTCGAAACCTTCGACGGTGACCTGGACGACTACACCCGCTGGCTGGTCGAGTACCGTCAACGTAATGCACCGGTCAGCACTGCGCCGGTCAATGCCGACAAGACCGACAAAAAGGCCCAGCGCCAGGCTGCAGCCGCCCTGCGTCAGCAGTTGGCACCGCACAAGCGTGAAGCCGACAAGCTCGAGCGCGAGCTGGGTGCCCTGCACGAGCAACTGGCCAAGGTCGATGCCAGCTTGGGTGACAGCGCCCTGTATGAAGCCGCGCGCAAGGACGAGTTGCGTGACCTTTTGGCCCAGCAGGCCAAGCTCAAGGTCCGTGAAGGGGAGCTGGAAGAAGCCTGGATGGCTGCCCTGGAAGCGCTCGAATGCATGCAGGCGGAGCTGGAGGCGTTGTCCTGATGGAATCCTTGCAGTTGCCCTTGCCGGTGGAATGGATCGCGCCGTTCTGGCTGGGTTTGCAGATCCTGCTGATACTTTCGGCGGCGTTCATCCTGCAGCGCGTGGTTGCCCGTTGCCTCAAGCGCCTGGGCGAGCGCTATCCGTTGCCACCCGAGCTGCTGGTGCCGCTGCGTGGCGGCCTGCGCTGGCTGATCATGGGCAGTGCGCTGATCTTCGTGCTCGAGCGCCTGGGGGTTTCCGCCACGGTGCTGTGGACCGCACTGTCCGGGTTCGTGGCGGTTGCCGCGGTGGCGTTCTTCGCCATGTGGAGCGTGCTGTCGAACCTGCTGTGCGCGGTGCTGATCTTTACCGTCGGGCCCTTTCGCATCGGCGATGTGGTCGAGCTGGTCGAAACCATCGACAAGCCGGGCGTCAAAGGCCGGGTGGTGGCCATCAACCTGTTGTTCACCACATTGATCGAGCTGCCGGAAGCTGGCGGTGCGCTGGTGCAGGTGCCTAACAGCCAGTTCTTCCAGAAATCGGTACGGCGCTGGCGCGGGGCCGAAGTGCTGCCGCTGGTGAGCGAGAGCAAAACCCCGGGTAATTGATCGGTCGCGGAAAAAAATCGTGGTGATTTTTTCGCCAGGGCACTAGCTTAGAGGTTTGTAACAAGTTAGTGCCGAGGTGCGCGATGTCATTGGAAACGTGGTTGGCATTTTTGGCCGCTTGCTGGGTGATCAGTCTGTCGCCGGGTGCCGGGGCCATCGCCTCGATGTCCTGTGGCCTGCAGTACGGCTTCTGGCGCGGCTACTGGAACGCGCTAGGCCTGCAGCTGGGCCTGGTGCTGCAGATTGCAGTCATTGCCGCCGGCGTCGGTGCCATCCTCGCGGCATCGGCCACCGCATTCCAGGTGATCAAATGGTTCGGTGTCGCCTACCTGGTTTACCTCGCGGTCAAGCAGTGGCGGGCGCTTCCGGCTGACATTACCGACGATTCCACCGTACGCCCGATCGGCAAGCCGCTGAGCCTGGTGTTCCGTGGCTTTCTGGTCAACGTCAGCAACCCCAAGGCGCTGATCTTCATGCTTGCAGTGCTGCCGCAGTTCATCAACCCGCACGCGGCGCTGCTGCCGCAGTACCTGATCATCGCCGCGACCATGGTCACCGTCGATCTGATGGTCATGGCCGGTTACACCGGGCTTGCAGCCAAAGTGCTGCGCCTGTTGCGCACGCCACGGCAGCAGCGGCGGATGAATCGCACCTTTGCCGGGTTGTTCCTGGGGGCTGCAACCTTGCTGGCGAGCATTCGGCGTGCGCCGGTGTAGGAAATCATCAGGACAAAAAAGGCGACCCGAAGGTCGCCTTTTTACTTTCTCAACGCAGGATCTGCGCCGGCTCGTCAGGCGGCAGGTTGTTGCGCGCCGGGGCGCGTTCACGCTCCGGCATCGCGCCTACCAACTGCTCGGCCAACTGTTTGGCAACGTCCATGCCCAGTTCCTTGGAAACCTCACGTACCACCCGTGGGCGGTTGAGGGTGACTCGAACATCCTGGCTGTTGACCAGTTTGGTGTCCTGGCCCTCACCCATGGCGGTGAACGCCGAGGTGATCTCGTAGGTCTTGGTGTTGATCAGGCTGAAGTCGGCTACCAGGCTCAGACCGAGGATCGCCGAATAGCTATTGGTGTTGTCCAGAGAGGTGATATCGCGCTGGAAGTCGATATCCGACAAGGTGCCGAACAGTACGTAGTCGGCGCCCTTGAAGTTACCGTTCTTGATACGGCGGATGACGTCATAGACGTCAGCCTTGGCATCGGCGGTGTACGGCGTACCCTGGACCAGCTGGAACATCCCGGACTTGAGAATCTCGCCCTTGATGTCGCCGCTGAACTTGCGCAGCTCGGTCTGCTCGATGTAGCTCTCGCTGCTTTCGAACTCGCTGTAGCTCGACGAACCACTGGCGTGGTACATGCTCGCCTGGCTGCTGTTCTGCGCCGAGACCATGTGGATGTACTGCTCCACACGCTCTTGGTAGGCGAGGTCGGTTACCGCAACTTTGGGGGCCGCTTGCACGCTGAACGCGCAAGCCAGGCCCAGAATGCCCATCCATGCACGCATCGCTTAGCGCTCCGTGGTCTTGCGGATTTCTTTTTCGTCCATCCACTCGGCCAGGCCGCTTTCGACGTCGATCAGCTGCAGGCTGAACTTGTAGAACACGTCCTTGTAGTCGCTGCTGCGCTTGACGATCGAGCTGATCGAGCCTTCCAGGCGGTACTTGGCGGCAATCATGTTGCCAGTCTTGGCCACGGTGCCCTTCTTGTACAGGCCGCTCTGGTTCTGCAGCTTGAGCTGGTCGACCTGGCTCTGCATCTGGGTATTGTCGCTGGCGAAGCGGGCGGTGCCGGACTTCATCAGCTGGGTCTTGATCGACGTGGTGATTTCGCGGGTATCGATGTACTCGCTGGTCTTGTTCTTCACGTCATAGACCTGCACCACCGGGCGACCCTGGAGGATGCCGGACTGGGCCAGGGAGCGGGTCATGGATTCGGCGATCATCTGCAGGTCGGTCGAGCCGAACTCGTTGGTCACCAGCTCCACAGCCTTGCTGTCGCCGTAGCCGATGTTCTTGCCGCCCAGGACCGGCGACGGGGTGCTGCAGCCGCTGACCAGGGCAATGGCGATGGCGGCGAGGGAAATGCGTGCAATCATGAAAATGTGCTCCTGCAAAAATGATTACTGAGACTGAACTTCAATACGGAAGTCGGTGGCCTGGGATACCGGGGCAATGGCCGGCAGTACGCTGGCCTGCTTGCCGTACAGGGTGACGGTCTTCCAGCTCTCTTCATCGGCAACCGGGAAACCGTCGTTGCCCAGCCAGGCAAAGCGGTAGAACAGGGTCTTGTTGCTGCTGCTGGTGTTGTTCAGCGACACCTTGACGGTCAAGAAGCCGTTCTCGCGCGCAACGCGCATCGGACCGGTTTCTATGTTCTTCAGGTTGCCCATCTTCACCACTTTGCTGGCGGCGCTGCCGGGCTCTGGTGGAGGCGGGGTCGCGCAACCGGCCAGCAGGGCGGTGACGAGAACGGCGAGCAGTTTGATACGCATGACGTTTCCTTAAGGTTGTTTGAGGCTGGCGACGGCCTGGCCAGTGGCTTTTGGCGCCACCTGCAGGGCAGGGCCACCGGCGAAGACCTGGTTGCCGACCACGCGCAGGGTGACCACCTGGAACGGCCGGTCGATCTTCACGCTGACCTGGCTGCCGCCCAGGCTCGAAGGCAGGCTCAGCTGGTGCTCGCCCTGGCGCAGGCGCACGCGGGCCACTTGGGTTTCATCCGGCAGGGTGCGCCAGGTGCGGGTGTCGGCACCTTCAGTGATGGTCGAGGCGATACCCAGCGCCAGGCCGGCCAGCGGGCTGGCGTCGTTCAATTGCTTTTGCGCCACACCGCGGGTGATGGCGCGCACGCTGGTGCGCAGGATGATCCCCGGCATGTCGTCACGCAGGGCGCGGCGGGACATGGCGGTGGTGCTGTTGAGGGCGGTCAGTTTCAGCGAGTGGTCGTTGAGGTAGATTTCGCTGAAATGCGCGGTGGAAGTGTCTTCCTTGATCACCGGGAACGACAGCGGGGTGATCACCAGGTTGCCGCTGATTGGCAGCGGCAGCGGGATGCGCACCGAGTCGCGGGCCGGGGCCAGGCCACTCTGGATCACGATCAGGACATCGCTGTCGGCGGATTTCGCAGCAGGCTTGTCCAGGTCGAGCAGGGCTTTTTCCAGCAGCGGGGTGTTCGGGCGCAGTTCGGCGGCTTTGCGGTAGCCCGGTGCGGCCAGGCCTTTTTCACCCAGGGCTTCGTACACATAGCCGGACAGGTAGTGGCTGAACGCACTCTGGTAGCTGTTTTTCAGACCGACCACTTCCGGGGCGTCGAGGCTGGCTACCGGGTAACCCTGAAGGTCTTTGTACTCGGTTTTGACGCCTTCTTTCTCGGCCTCTTCTTCGCGCTTGAGGTATTCCTTGTCGCGCAGCTCGGCGATCACCGCTTCGCGTTCATGGGTTTTCTTGATCTCGGTACGGGCGCCGTCGAAGTCATTCTGGGCCAGCAGGTTGAGGGCCATTTGCGTGGTCAGCATGACTTTTTCGTAGTCATAGCCTTCGTAGCGGCGCACCTTGTCGTTGACCAGGTAGCTGCCGAACTGGCTCAGGTACTTGTCGGTGTCGAGCTTGACCGACTCTTCCCACTTGAACACCACGTCATCGGCACTGCGCCAGGCCAGCTGGCTGCCGGCCAGGTCGCCCTTGGAGCGCAGCAGTTCGCCTTTCTCGAAGTAGTAGAGAAGGTCTTTGTCCTCACCCTTGTTGTTTTTTTCCAGCAGGGCCAGAGCAGCGTCGACGTTGCCGCTGGTCAGGTGCTGGTTGGTTTCCTGAAGTTCGCTATCGTAGCTGCGAAAGGCCGAGCAACCAGCCAGTTGAACGGCCGCGAGCAGTGTCGCGACGGTGAGGACACGGGATGCCATCTGAATTCTTCTTCCCTGAATTGATGAAGAGCCTGGGGGCGAGAAGGCTGTCATCCCTTTGGCAAATATCGCCAAATCCTCTTAAAAGAAGAGCCTAAATTCTGATCCGCTATATAGCGGCGCGGCATTATAAACGTATTTGCTGGCTAAATAATGGCGTTGTGCTTTAGGAATTTGCCGTCGTGCCAGCATTGAACTATCGGCCGACGAACGGTTGTTCTTTAGCAGGAATGTGTGCCTGGGTATTTGTCACAAAATTTTTCAAGGATTCATCTGGCAAGCCTTGAGTGAACGGCAGTGGAAGTGAACAATGCTTTACCTCGTATTTCCATTTGAGAGTCGCTCATGATTCCCCGTTCCCGCTTACTCGCCTGGCTGCTCTGGCCGGTGCTGGCGCTGAGCAGTGCCACGCTGCTGGCCGAGAGTACCGATGGCGCTGCCAAGGCTCTGCACCTGCTCGATTACATTGGTGCCGACTACCCGGCCACGGTCGAGGCAGGCAAGGTCATCGACGAGGGCGAGTATCGTGAACAGCTTGAGTTCATCGATGTGCTGCAAGGCTTGATTGTCGCCTTGCCAGCACACCAGGAGCGCCAGGCCCTGGAGCAGGGTGTGGTGCAATTGCGCGAGGCGGTCAGCCAGCGGCAGGACGGCCCTGGCGTCGCCCGACAAGCCCGCCAGCTCGGCGCGCAACTGGCGGTGGCCTATGAGGTCAGCCAGGCGCCGATCATCACCCCCGACCCGAGCCGCGGTGCGCCACTGTATGCCCAGCATTGCTCGGTGTGCCATGGCGATAGCGGTGCTGGAGATGGCCCGGCCGGCCTCGGCCTGACCCCGCCGCCGGCGAACCTGCGCAGCACCGAGCGGCTCGATCGCCTGAGCCTGTTCGACCTGTACAACACCCTGGGCCTGGGCATCGAAGGTACCGACATGCCGTCGTTCGCCGACCAGCTCGACGAGCGTCAGCGCTGGGACCTGGCGACCTATGTGGCCAGCTTCACTGCCGATCCGGCCAAGGCCAAGGGCGACAAGACCTACAACCTGGCCGACCTGGCCCGTCAGACACCGGCCGAAGTCGAAGCCAGCGAAGGGCCGCAGGCGCTTGCCCTGTTCCGCGCCCAGCGTGCGCAACCGCCGCAGGTCCAGCGCGGCCCGGCACAACTGCTGGATTACACCGCCGCGACCCTGGACAAGAGCCTCGCGGCTTACCAGTCCGGCGACCACGAACAAGCCTATGATCTGTCGGTGGCGGCCTATCTGGAGGGCTTCGAACTGGTCGAAAGCTCGCTCGATAACGTCGATGCCAACGTGCGCAAGGACACCGAGAAGTCGCTGATGGCTTACCGTCAATCGCTGCAGGACGGCTTGCCGCTGGAGCAGGTGCAGCAGCGCCTTGACGCCGCCAAGGCTAAACTCAAGGACGCTGCCGGCCTGCTCGGCGGCGATGGCCTGAGCTGGTCGCTGAGCTACATCTCCGGCTTGCTGATCCTGCTGCGCGAGGGCCTGGAAGCGATCCTGGTACTGGCGGCGATTCTCGCCTTCCTGCGCAATACCGGCCAGCAATCGGCGGTGCGCAGCGTCAACGTCGGCTGGGGCCTGGCCCTGCTGGCCGGGCTTGGTACCTGGGCGCTGGCGGCGTATGTGATCGACGTCAGTGGCGCCCAGCGTGAATTGCTCGAAGGCTGCACGGCGTTGTTTGCCAGCGTCATGGTGCTGTGGCTGGGTGTGTGGATGCACGATCGCCGTCATGCGGCGGCCTGGCAGGACTACATCAAGAGCAGCCTGGTCAGTGGTGGCGGGCGATTCGGCTTTGCCGTGCTGGCGTTCTTCTCGGTATACCGCGAGCTGTTCGAAGTCATTCTGTTCTACGAAACCCTTTGGCTGCAGGCAGGCCCGGCCGGGCACAACGCGGTGCTGGCCGGTGGTGCCACGGCGCTGGTGCTGCTGGTTGGCCTGGCCTGGGTGATCCTGCGCGGTTCGGCCAGGTTACCGCTGGCGCTGTTCTTCAGCATCAACGCGGCCCTGCTGTGCGCCTTGTCAGTGGTGTTTGCCGGGCACGGGGTCAAGGCCCTGCAGGAAGCCGGGGTGTTCGGCACCCGGCCGGTGGCGTTCTTCGATTTCGACTGGCTGGGCATTCATGCCGACGCCTATTCGCTGACCGCGCAAGTCGTGGCATTGCTGGCCATTGCCATCCTCTATGGGCGCAGCCGCCTGGCCGAGAAGCGCCGCCAACCGGCGGGCTGATTTGAAGCCAAACGGGCGAGCAGGGATACTGTTCGCCCGTTTTTGTTGGAAATCTGTGCCATGCGTGTGTGGATCGATGCCGACGCCTGCCCCAAGGCGGCCAAGGATCAACTGGTCAAGTTTGCCCTCAAGCGTCAGCTGGAAGTGGTGCTGGTGGCTGGCCAGAGCCAGATCAAGCCGGCCTTTGCCTGCGTCAAGCTGATCGTCGTACCCAGCGGGCCGGATGCCGCCGACGATTACCTGGTCGAACATGCGGTGCCCGGCGAACTGGTGATCTGCAGTGACGTGCCGTTGGCCGATCGCCTGGTCAAGAAGGGTGTTGCCTGCCTCGACCCGCGCGGCAAGGAGTTCGACGAGCGCAACATGGGCGAGCGCCTGGCGGTGCGCAACCTGTTCACCGACCTGCGCGAGCAGGGGCAGGTCGGTGGCGGCCAGGCGCCTTATGGCGACCGCGAGAAGCAGGCATTTGCCAACTCCCTGGACCGCATCCTTACTCGGCTGAGTAGGAGCGGGCTTGCCCCGCGATGAGGTCCGTAATCTCAGCTCATCATGTGGTGCCTGGACGACGACCGCTTCGCGCTCGATCGCGGGGCAAGCCCGCTCCTACAGGGGTGTTCAGTCATTCTCGTGGGTCAGTTCCAGCACCCGGTCGACCAGTTTGTAGATACCGCCAGCCGCTTCGCTGATGCTTTTTGCCAGCATGTAGGCCGGAGTGCTGACCAGCTTGCGCTGGGTGTCTTCGACGATGTCATGGACATCGCATTCCTCATGGGTGCCGCCCATCTTGACGATCGCCGCGCTGGTGCCGGCATCGCTGCCGATGGTGCAGACCACGCCAGGGCCGTAGATCTTCGCCGCAAGGGCCGGTGAGATGCAGATCAGGCCGACCGGCTTGCCCGCTTCGGCAAAGGCTTCAGTCAGGGCCAAGACGTCCGGGTGCACGCTGCAGCCCGCGCCTTCGACGGCAAAGTTCGAGAGATTTTTCGCCGCGCCAAAGCCGCCCGGCACGATCAGCGCGTCGAAGTCCTTGGCGTCGGCTTCGCGCAGGTCCTTGACCTCGCCGCGAGCGATGCGTGCCGATTCCACCAGCACATTGCGGGTCTCGGGCATTTCTTCACCGGTCAGGTGGTCGATCACGTGCATTTGCGCAATGTTTGGCGCAAAGCACTGCACCTGCGCGCCGCGCTGGTCCAGACGCAGCAGGGTGATCACGCTTTCATGAATTTCAGCGCCGTCATAGACGCCACAGCCGGAAAGAATCACAGCAACTTTTTTCTGGGTCATGCTCACTACTCCCGATTCGAGGCGCTAAATGTCCTCTAGTTTGGCAGATGTCGCCATAGGGTTTATGCCATTCCCGGCCTAATCTTGCTGGATAGGCTGGAGATGAAAAGACCCATGGACCTGATCCTCTTGGCGGTACCGTTCTTCATTGTTCTGATCGTTGCCGAGCTGCTCGCTGACCGGTTGCGCGGCATGCGTACCTATCGCCTGGCGGATGCCATCAATAGCCTCAGCACCGGCGTGCTGTCGACCACCACCGGCCTGCTGACCAAGGGCGTTGGCCTGGTGACCTACGCCTTGGCCTGGGAACACCTGGCGCTGTTCAAGTTGCCGGGCGAGGCGCTGTGGGTGTGGGTGCTGGCGTTCGTCGTCTATGACTTTTGCTACTACTGGCTGCACCGTATGGGCCACGAGCGCAACATCCTCTGGGCCGCCCACTCGGTGCATCACCAGAGCGAGGACTACAACTTGTCCACGGCCCTGCGCCAGACCAGCAGCGGCTTCTTGCTGTCGTGGATTTTTTACCTGCCGCTGGCCGTACTGGGCGTGCCGCCGCTGGTGTTCATCACCGTTGCGGCGCTGAACCTGCTGTATCAGTTCTGGGTGCACACCCGGCACATCCCGAAGCTGGGCTGGCTGGAATGGCTGTTCATTACCCCGTCCAATCATCGCGTCCACCATGCGCAGAACCCTTTGTACTTGGATCGCAACTACGGCGGAGTGTTCATTGTCTGGGATCGTCTGTTTGGCACCTTCCAGGAAGAGGACGACAACGAGCCGGTGATTTTTGGCGTGACCACGCCGCTGGCCAGTTGGAACCCGCTGTGGGCCAACCTGCAGTTCTATGCCCAGCTCTGGAGCGATGCGCGGTATGCCGAGCGCTGGTGGGACAAGCTGCGGATCTGGTTCATGCCTACCGGCTGGCGGCCGGATGACGTTGCCCGACGTTATCCGCAAGCCAAGCAGGACTTGAGCCGCTTCCAGAAATTCGAGGTGCCGCTGGCCTGGCCGCAGCAGCTGTATGTGGCGCTGCAGTTCGCGGTATACGTGGGCCTGGGCAGTTATTTGATGGAGCGCGCCGAGCAGCTGTCGGTGGCTGCCCTGGTGCTGGGCTGCGGCCTGATGGCATTTGGTTTGTTCGTGCTCGGCACAGCCCTGGAGAACCGCCCCTGGGCCTTCAGGCTGGAACTGCTGCGCCTGGGGCTGAATGTCCCGGCCATGGTCCTGGCCGGGATGACGGGCTTAGGGCCGGTCGCTGCCCTGGCTTGGGTCCTGCTGCTTGGCTACAGCTTGCTCAGCCTTTTCGGCCTCTACGGCAGCCGCTTCCTTGCGCGCAATGCGTGCGGCCTTGAAGCGCCGACGCAGCCACAGGCAGCCACCGAGCACCAGCAGGCCGCCGAGCACCCATAGCTCGTACTTCTTCACGTTGCCCAGCAGGCCTTCGAGAATGGCGCCGAAGTGATAGGCGGCGGCGCCCAGGGCCAGTGCCCAGATGGCTGCGCCGATGCCGTTGAGCAGCAAGTAGCGGCGCGGTGGGTAGCCGGACAGACCGATGGCCACCGGCATCACTGTGCGCAGGCCGTAGACGAAGCGGAAACTCAGGACCCAGATGTCCGGATGGCGGCGAATATGCTCCAGTGCGCGGTCGCCCATCATCTGCCAGCGCGGTTTGCGCGCCAGCAATTTACGCCCGTGGCGGCGCCCCATGAAGTACCACAGCTGGTCGCCGGCATAGCTGCCGAAGAAGGCCACCACGACCACCAGATTGATATCCATGTATCCGCGGAACGCAAGGAAGCCTGCGAGAACCAGGATGGTCTCACCTTCGAAAAACGTGCCGAGAAAAAGGGCAAAGTAGCCGAAATCCTGCAGGAATTGTTGGAGCATTTTCTGGGTGCTGGCGAAATGAACGCGCAGCCTAACCCTTCGTGGCCTTTGGGGAAAGTGTCCAAATGTGTCTCGACGTGAACATTTCCTACAAGGACAATGACTGCGTCCTCAAGTCGCAGGGTTGCCCTTGCCTGTCATACAGGCGTCATAATGGCCGCTTATAACTGTCGCGCTCGCCCGCCTGCGCGGGCTCAGGAGTCTGCCGTGAGCTTTACCCCCGCTAACCGTTTGTTTCCTGCCACCCGTCTGCGTCGCAACCGTCGTGACGATTTCACCCGTCGTCTGGTTCGCGAAAATGTTCTGACTGTCGATGACCTGATTCTCCCGGTGTTTGTCCTCGATGGCGAAAACCGCCGCGAAGAAATCGCTTCGATGCCGGGCGTCGAGCGTTTGTCCATCGACCTGTTGCTGGAAGCTGCGCAAGAGTGGGTAAACCTCGGGATACCAGCCCTGGCGCTGTTCCCGGTGACGCCGGTTGAAAAGAAATCCCTCGACGGCGCTGAAGCCTGGAACCCCGATGGCATCGCCCAGCGCGCCACACGCGCCCTGCGTGAGCGCTTCCCGGAGCTTGGGGTGATCACCGACGTTGCCCTGGACCCGTTCACCACCCACGGCCAGGACGGCATTCTCGACGAAGAAGGCTACGTTCAGAACGACATCACCGTCGATGCCCTGGTGCGCCAGGCGCTGTCCCACGCCGATGCCGGTGCCCAGGTGGTCGCGCCATCGGACATGATGGATGGCCGCATCCAGGCCATTCGTGAAGCGCTGGAGCTGGCCGGTCACGTCAATGTGCGGATCATGGCCTACTCGGCCAAGTACGCCAGCGCCTACTACGGTCCGTTCCGCGATGCGGTCGGCTCGGCGCTGAACCTGGGCAAGGCCAACAAGGCCTCCTACCAGATGGACCCTGCCAACAGTAACGAGGCCCTGCACGAAGTGGCCGCCGACCTGTCGGAAGGTGCCGATATGGTCATGGTCAAACCGGGCATGCCGTACCTGGATATCCTTCACCGGGTCAAAGACGAATTCAAAGTGCCGACCTTCGTTTACCAGGTCAGCGGCGAGTACGCCATGCACATGGCGGCGATTCAGAACGGCTGGCTCAGTGAAGGGGTTATCCTTGAATCCCTCACCGCTTTCAAACGGGCGGGCGCCGATGGCATCCTCACCTATTTCGCTGTTCGCGCTGCTCAATTGATGAGAGGGCAGTAACGCCCTTCAGGAACGCTAGATGAATAACGAAGTACTTACCGACGTTGCAGTGAAAGACGCCCAGCCTGTGCCCGAGCAGATGCTCGAGACCCCGCCGGAGCCGCCTGCGGTTGCCGAGCCCGTGGTCGAGGCCCCTGCGCCGGCGCCGGTGGCCGCGCCTGCGATCGTCATTCCCGGTCTGGACGACAGCAGCCTGTACATTCATCGCGAATTGTCCCAGCTGCAGTTCAACATCCGCGTGCTGGAGCAGGCGCTGGATGAGTCCTATCCGCTGCTGGAGCGGCTGAAGTTCCTGCTGATCTTCTCCAGCAACCTGGATGAGTTCTTCGAAATTCGTGTGGCGGGCCTGAAGAAGCAGATCACCTTCGCCCGTGAACAGGCCGGCGCCGACGGCTTGCAGCCGCACCAGGCACTGGCGCGGATCAGCGAGCTGGTACACAGCGAGGTTGATCGCCAATACGCGATCCTCAACGACGTGCTGCTGCCGGAGCTGGAAAAACACCAGATCCGCTTCATTCGCCGCCGGCACTGGAACACCAAGCTCAAAACCTGGGTGCGGCGCTTCTTCCGTGACGAGATCGCGCCGATCATCACCCCGATCGGCCTTGATCCGACCCACCCGTTCCCGTTGCTGGTGAACAAGAGCCTGAACTTCATCGTCGAGCTCGAAGGTATCGATGCCTTCGGCCGCGACTCGGGCCTGGCGATCATCCCGGCGCCGCGTCTGCTGCCGCGGGTCATCAAGGTGCCGGAAGAGGTCGGCGGCCCTGGCGACAACTATGTGTTCCTGTCGTCGATGATCCACGCTCATGCCGATGACCTGTTCCAGGGCATGAAGGTCAAGGGCTGCTACCAGTTCCGCCTGACCCGCAACGCCGACCTGGCGCTGGACTCCGAAGACGTCGAAGACCTGGCCCGGGCCCTGCGCGGCGAGCTGTTCTCGCGCCGCTATGGTGACGCGGTGCGTCTGGAAGTGGCCGACACCTGTCCCAAACACCTCTCCGACTACCTGCTCAAGCAGTTCAGCCTGAGCGAAAGCGAGCTGTACCAGGTCAACGGTCCGGTCAACCTCACCCGACTGTTCAGCATCACCAGCCTGGACAGCCACCCGGAGCTGCAATACACGCCGTTTACCCCGGCAATCCCCAAGCTGTTGCAGAACAGCGAGAACATTTTCAGCGTGGTCAGCAAGCAGGACATCCTGCTGATGCACCCCTTCGAGTCGTTCACCCCGGTGGTCGACCTGCTGCGCCAGGCCGCCAAAGACCCGCATGTTCTGGCTGTGCGCCAGACCCTGTACCGCAGCGGTGCCAACTCGGAGATCGTCGACGCGCTGGTCGATGCCGCGCGTAACGGCAAGGAAGTCACTGCGGTGATCGAATTGCGGGCGCGTTTCGACGAAGAGTCCAACCTGCAAATGGCCAGCCGCCTGCAGGCAGCCGGTGCCGTAGTGATCTACGGTGTGGTCGGCTTCAAGACCCACGCCAAGATGATGCTGATCCTGCGCCGCGAGGCCGGCGAGATCGTCCGCTACGCGCACCTGGGTACCGGCAACTACCACGCCGGCAACGCCCGCCTGTACACCGACTACAGCCTGCTGACCTCCGATGACGCCCTGTGCGAAGACGTCGGCAAGCTGTTCAGCCAGCTGATCGGCATGGGCAAGACCCTGCGCATGAAAAAGCTGCTGCACGCGCCGTTTACCCTGAAAAAGGGCATGCTCGACATGATCGCGCGCGAAACCCAGTTCGCCCTCGACGGCAAACCGGCGCACATCATCGCCAAGTTCAACTCGCTGACCGATCCGAAGATCATCCGCGCGCTGTACAAGGCCAGCCAGTCAGGCGTGCGTATCGACCTGGTGGTGCGCGGCATGTGCTGCCTGCGCCCGGGCATTGCCGGGGTGTCGCACAACATTCAGGTGCGTTCGATCATCGGCCGCTTCCTTGAGCACACGCGGGTGTTCTACTTCCTCAATGGCGGCGAAGAGCAGATGTTCCTCTCCAGCGCCGACTGGATGGAGCGCAACCTCGACAAGCGCGTCGAGACCTGCTTCCCGGTCGAGGGCAAGAAACTGATTTTGCGGGTGAAAAAGGAGCTGGAAGGGTATCTGACCGACAACACCCATGCCTGGATCCTGCAGCCGGATGGCCGCTACGTACGCAGCACGCCAACCGGCAACCAGAACCCGCGCAGTGCCCAGGCCACTCTGCTCGAGCGCCTGAGCAACCCGGTACTTATCGTACGCTGAGGACGAAGCCGACCCGGGCCAGCCATTCTGCCTCCAGGCCGAAGTCGGCCTGGGTCAGCTGGTTCTCTTCCAGCCAGCCGGCCGGGAACTCGACGTCCAGGCTATCGCCCTTGGCGTGCAGGGTGACCTTGGGCATCTGCTGGGTGCCGCGGATGTGGTGGAACAGGATCGCGAAGCGCAGCAGCACGCACAGGCGGATCAGCTTGACCGCGTCGTCGCCGAATTCGGCGAACTTGTCCTTGGGAATGTTGCGGCGGTGGCCGCGCACCAACAGTGCCAGCATCAGCTGGTCTTCACGGGAAAAGCCGGCCAGGTCGGAGTGTTCGATCAGGTAGGCGCCGTGCTTGTGGTAGTGGTAGTGGGCGATGTCCAGGCCGACTTCATGCACCTTGGCCGCCCAGCCGAGCAATTCGCGCCAGATGCCGTCCTCCAGGTCCCAGGCCTTGGCCACCTGGTCGAAGGCGTGCAGCGCCTTGCGCTCGACCCGCGCTGCCTGGCCCTGGTCTACGTGATAACGCTCCATCAGCGAGGTCAGGGTGCGTTCGCGCACGTCTTCGTGATGGTGGCGACCGAGCAGGTCGTACAGCACGCCTTCGCGCAGGGCGCCGTCGCAGTGGTCCATGCGCTGCAGTTCGAGGGCGTCGAAAATCGCTTCGAGAATCGCCAGGCCCGCCGGAAAAATCGCCCGGCGGTCGGGTTTGACCCCGTCGAAATCGATCTTGTCGGTTTCTCCCAGCTTGAACAGCTTGCGCTTGAGCCAAGCCAGGCCTTCGGCATTGACCTCGCCGCTGCCCATGCCGCCGGATTTGAGCGCCAGGCCGATGGCGCGGATGGTCCCCGAGGAGCCGATGGCTTCGTCCCAGGTCAGGCGGTGCAGGGCGTTCTCGATGCTCATCAGTTCCAGGCGCGCAGCGGTGTAGGCCTGGGCATAACGCGCCGGGGTGATCTTGCCGTCGCGGAAATAACGCTGGGTATAGCTGACGCAGCCCATCTGCAGGCTTTCGCGCAGCAGCGGTTCGAAACGCTGGCCAATGATGAATTCGGTACTGCCGCCGCCGATATCGGCGACCAGGCGCTTGCCCGGGGTGTCGGCCAGGGTGTGGGACACGCCGAGGTAGATCAAGCGCGCTTCTTCACGACCGGAGATGACTTCCACCGGGTGGCCGAGGATGGCTTCGGCGCGACGGATGAATTCGCCGCGGTTGCGTGCTTCGCGCAGGGCGTTGGTGCCGACGATGCGCACGGCGCCATCGGGCATGCCGTTGATCAGTTGGGCAAAACGCTTGAGGCAGTCCAGGCCGCGTTGCATGGACTCTTCGCTGAGCTGGCGTTCTTCGTTGATGCCAGCGGCCAGCTGAACTTTTTCGCCGAGCCGCTCAAGGATGCGGATCTCGCTATGGTGGGCCTTGGCGACCACCATGTGGAAACTGTTGGAGCCCAGGTCTATGGCAGCGATCAAGGACAGATTCTTGGCTGTGTTTTGCGGCATGGTCATGGGTTCTCGGTCGATAACCCGGCAATCCTGCCACGATCCGGCGCTGGCGCCAACGCGCAGCGTATCAAGGCTTGATATGGGGCAGGTTGTGCGGGAATTATGACTTTCCCGTGACAGCAGCGATATGCGCGGTCATGCACAACTATAGTTACACTCAATCGTTCCTGGCTTCCTGTAGGCAGCCGGTGCAGCTATGATGGGCCACGTTTTTTTGCTTACGACCTTGGAGACTTCCATGAGCAGCGATCTTATCAAACACGTCACTGACGCCACCTTCGAAGCCGAAGTCCTGAAGGCTGAAGGCCCGGTGCTGGTCGACTACTGGGCTGAATGGTGCGGCCCTTGCAAAATGATCGCTCCGGTTCTGGACGACATCGCCGCTACCTACGCGGGCAAACTGACCGTCGCCAAGCTGAACATCGACGACAACCAGGAAACCCCGGCCAAGCACGGCGTGCGTGGCATCCCGACGCTGATGCTGTTCAAGAACGGCAACGTCGAGGCCACCAAGGTCGGCGCGCTGTCGAAATCTCAGCTGGCAGCCTTCCTGGACGCCAATATCTGAGTGAAATTAGCCCCGCATTCGTCGGGGCTTTTCTTTATCTGGTGACTAGACGCCAGAAAAAGCAGGTGTTACATTCGGCCTCGCACTGTTTCTTCGGTGCCCTCTGCACGCCGTCGCCGACGCATCCCTAATTCGAATCAGTACGCGATCCTGTCGCCTTCTTTGCGGCGCGGCTTCATTAAGCCAGAAGCTTAATTCCCCCTTCTTACATGATTACGTCACTCCCCTTATGAACCTGACTGAACTCAAGCAAAAGCCGATTACCGATCTGCTCGAAATGGCCGAACAGATGGGCATAGAAAATATGGCCCGTTCGCGCAAGCAAGATGTGATTTTCTCCCTGTTGAAAAAGCATGCGAAAAGCGGCGAGGAAATCTCCGGTGACGGCGTGCTGGAGATTCTCCAGGACGGCTTCGGCTTCCTGCGCTCGGCCGATGCCTCGTACCTGGCCGGCCCGGACGACATCTACGTGTCGCCAAGCCAGATCCGTCGCTTCAACTTGCGTACCGGCGACACCATCGTCGGCAAGATCCGCCCGCCAAAAGAAGGCGAGCGTTACTTCGCCCTGCTGAAAGTCGACACCATCAACTTCGACCGGCCGGAAAACGCGAAGAACAAGATTCTGTTCGAAAACCTGACGCCGCTGTTCCCTAACGAGCGCCTGAAGATGGAAGCTGGCAACGGTTCCACCGAAGACCTCACCGGCCGGGTAATCGACCTCTGCGCCCCGATCGGCAAAGGCCAGCGCGGCCTGATCGTCGCTCCGCCAAAAGCGGGCAAGACCATCATGCTGCAGAACATCGCGGCCAACATCACCCGTAACAACCCCGAGTGCCACCTGATCGTCCTGCTGATCGACGAGCGCCCGGAAGAAGTAACCGAAATGCAGCGCACCGTGCGCGGCGAAGTGGTTGCCTCGACCTTCGACGAGCCGCCAACCCGCCACGTGCAGGTTGCCGAAATGGTTATCGAGAAGGCCAAGCGCCTGGTTGAACACAAGAAAGACGTGGTCATCCTGCTCGACTCCATCACCCGTCTGGCCCGTGCCTACAACACCGTGATCCCGAGCTCCGGCAAGGTCCTCACCGGTGGTGTCGATGCCCACGCCCTGGAGAAGCCGAAGCGTTTCTTCGGCGCCGCGCGTAACATCGAAGAGGGCGGCTCGCTGACCATCATCGCCACCGCGCTGGTTGAAACCGGCTCGAAGATGGACGAAGTGATCTACGAAGAGTTCAAGGGTACCGGCAACATGGAGCTGCCCCTGGACCGCAAGATCGCCGAGAAGCGCGTCTTCCCGGCCATCAACATCAACCGTTCGGGTACCCGTCGCGAAGAGCTGCTGACCGCCGACGACGAGCTGCAGCGCATGTGGATCCTGCGCAAGCTGCTGCACCCGATGGATGAAGTCGCTGCCATCGAGTTCCTGATCGACAAACTCAAGCAGACCAAGACCAACGACGAGTTCTTCTTGTCGATGAAGCGCAAGTAAACTGTTGCGCTGGGCAAGAGCCGGGGCGACCCGGCTTTTTGCTATCTGTACTTTGGCTATTCTGAGCAGCCGAGTTCGGCGCTACACTCTGCAGCCCGACCGCTACGGCAGCCAATACGAGGCTTTTGCATGCAGTATCGCGATTTGCGCGACTTTATCCGTGGCCTGGAACAGCGCGGCGAACTCAAGCGCATCCAGGTGCCGATCTCTCCAGTCCTGGAAATGACCGAAGTCTGCGACCGCACCCTGCGCGCCAAAGGCCCGGCCCTGCTGTTCGAAAAACCTACCGGCTTCGACATCCCGGTGCTGGGCAACCTGTTCGGTACCCCGGAGCGGGTGGCCATGGGCATGGGCGCCGAGTCGGTCAGCGAACTGCGCGAAATCGGCAAGCTGCTGGCCTTCCTCAAGGAGCCTGAGCCGCCGAAAGGTCTCAAGGACGCCTGGTCGAAGCTGCCGATCTTCAAGAAAGTCGTGTCCATGGCGCCGAAGGTGGTCAAGGACGCGCCATGCCACGAAGTGGTCATTGAAGGAGATGATGTCGACCTCGGCCTGCTGCCGGTGCAGCACTGCTGGCCGGGCGACGTTGCGCCGCTGATCACCTGGGGCCTGACCGTGACTCGCGGGCCGAACAAGGACCGCCAGAACCTGGGTATCTACCGTCAGCAGGTGATTGGCCGCAACAAGGTCATCATGCGCTGGCTCAGCCATCGCGGCGGCGCCCTGGACTATCGCGAGTGGTGCGAGAAGCATCCTGGCCAGCCCTTCCCGGTGGCCGTGGCCCTGGGCGCTGACCCGGCGACTATCCTCGGCGCCGTGACGCCGGTGCCCGATACGCTCTCCGAGTACGCCTTCGCCGGCCTGTTGCGCGGCAACCGCACCGAGCTGGTCAAGTGCCGTGGCAACGACCTGCAGGTGCCGGCCACCGCCGAAATCATCCTCGAAGGCGTGATCCATCCGGGTGAAATGGCCCCGGAAGGCCCGTACGGTGACCACACCGGCTACTACAACGAAGTCGACAGCTTCCCGGTGTTCACCGTCGAGCGCATCACCCACCGCACCAAGCCGATCTATCACAGCACCTACACCGGCCGTCCGCCGGATGAGCCGGCGATCCTCGGCGTGGCGCTGAACGAAGTGTTCGTACCGATCCTGCAAAAGCAGTTCCCGGAAATCACCGACTTCTACCTGCCGCCGGAAGGCTGCTCGTACCGCATGGCGGTGGTGACCATGAAGAAGCAATACCCTGGGCACGCCAAGCGCGTGATGCTGGGTGTCTGGTCGTTTTTGCGACAGTTCATGTACACCAAGTTCGTTATCGTCACGGACGACGATATCAACGCACGGGACTGGAACGACGTGATCTGGGCAATTACCACGCGCATGGACCCCAAGCGCGACACGGTAATGATCGAAAACACCCCGATCGACTACCTGGACTTCGCTTCGCCGGTGTCCGGGTTGGGGTCGAAGATGGGCCTGGATGCAACGCACAAATGGCCGGGTGAAACCACCCGCGAGTGGGGACGGGTCATCGTCAAGGACGAAGCCGTCACCCGGCGGATCGATGAGCTGTGGCATCAGTTGGGAATAGACTAAATGCAGGTAACCTTGCAGCCGTCCGGGGCCGTGTTGGCACTCAAGCCCGGAGAAAGGATTCTGGATGCGGCGCGACGCCTGGGCTACGACTGCCCGCAAAGTTGTCGCAATGGTAACTGCCATGTCTGCGCCGCGCTGCTGATCGAGGGCCGAGTGCGTCAGGATGGCGTCGAGCGTGATCATGGCGAGCTGTTCACCTGCATCGCCGAGCCACTGGAGGACTGCGTCTTGTTGTGGGATGGCGTGCTAGCCCTGGGCGAGCTGCCGGTACGGACCCTGGCCTGTCAGCTCAGCGAGTGTGTCGAAGTCGGCGGTGACGTCTGGCGCGTGCGCTTGCGTGCGCCTGCCGGCAAGCCACCGCGCTACCACGCGGGCCAGTACCTGATGATCGAGCGTGACAGCGGCGACAAGGCTGCCTTCTCGCTGGCTTCGGCGCCGCACAGTGGCCGCGACCTTGAGCTGCATGTACTGGCCCGCGAGAACAGCGCCCTCGAGTTGATCGCCCAGTTGCAGCGCAACGGCATGGCGCGGCTGCAGATGCCCTTTGGTGATACCCACCTGGCCGAACTGCCTGATGGCCCGCTGGTACTTATCGCGGCCGGCACCGGCATGGCGCAGATGCACAGCCTGATCGAGCATTGCCGGGCCAGCGGCTTCAAGCACCCGGTGCACCTGTACTGGGGCGTGCGCCAGCCGGACGACTTCTACCAGATCGAGCACTGGGACGAATGGCAGCGCCTGCCCAACCTGTTCCTGCACAAGGTGGTCAGCGACCTGTGCGGCTGGGAAGGGCGCTGCGGCCTGTTGCACGAGGCGGTATGCGAAGACATCAGTGACCTGGCCGGCGTGCATGTCTACGCCAGCGGCTCGCCGAACATGATCTATGCCACCCTCGACGCACTGGTCGACGCCGGCATGGATGCACATCAAATGCGCGCCGATGTATTCGCTTATGCCCCGCGCAATTGATTGATGGAATAAGGCACGCTGCAACAGCGTGCCGGTTTAAATAACTGGCGGCGCCGCCAGCGGTGATAAGCCAATAATTATTGCCGGCAACGAAAATAACTTTCGCTACACTTGAAACAGTGCACCCGTTATCGCGCCGGCAAGGCCTTTATCGCTGTCTCGGGGCGCCTGGGGCTTGTATTCCGGCGCTTATCTGCCGTACGGTAACTCTGTGCACAGTGCGTTGCTTTATAGTGCAATGCGTTGGTAATTCATGGGGAAGTGTGGCGGCAGCTATGTCGGCGATCGAAACGGTATCTTTGAATGTGGCCTATCCGCCGCTGCTTGATTTCGGCGAACAATTAACTCGCGAGCAACTTTTACATTCAGTTCAACACACTATGTCCCGGCATCAGGGTGGCTCGGTGTGGCTGTTTGCTTACGGCTCATTGATCTGGCGTCCTGAGTGCAACGCCGCCGAACGGCGACGTGCGCGGGTACATGGTTATCATCGCGGGCTGTATCTGTGGTCCCACGAACACCGCGGCACGCCGGAATGTCCCGGGCTGGTATTCGGCCTTGATCGTGGTGGTTCATGCAGCGGTTTTGCCTACCGCTTGCCGGACGACAGCCTGGAAGACTCGTTGCTGGCCTTGTGGCAGCGCGAGATGCCTTACCCTGCGTACCGTCCGCACTGGCTCAATTGCCGGCTTGAGGACGGCAGCAAGGTCCAGGCCCTGGGTTTTGTGCTGGAGCGGCATTTGCCGTGCTACGCCGGCAACCTGCCAGACACCCTGCTCAGCCAGATCTTCGCCAATGCCAAGGGCCGTTACGGCAGCACCCGTGATTATGTCGAGCAGACCCTCAATGCCCTGCGCAGCCATGCCATGCCCGATCGCAACCTGGAGGCGCGCTTTCGGCGCTGTCATTCCAGGTAGGAGCGGGCCATGGTCACCACCAGCTTGCCCACCGCCTTGCGCTGGCCGAGCATCTCGATGGCTGCACCTGCTTCAGCCAGCGGGAAGGTCTGTGATACCAGCGGCTTGAGCTTGCCCTCGGCGAACCAGCTAAACAGCTGCTGGAAGTTCGCCGCGTTGTCGGCCGGCTGACGCTGGGCAAAAGCGCCCCAGAACACTCCAAGCACCGCTGCACCCTTGAGTAGCGCCAGGTTAACCGGCAGCTCGGGGATGCGCCCGCTGGCAAAACCGACCACCAATAGCCGGCCATTCCAGGCAATACCGCGCACCGCCTGGTCAAACAGATCGCCGCCAACCGGGTCGTAGATCACATCGGCGCCGTTGCCGCCGGTCAGGCGCTTGATGTCGTCCTTGAGGCTGGTTTCGCTGTAGTTGATCAGCTCGTCGGCGCCTGCGGCCTTGGCTACGGCAAGTTTCTCGGCGCTGCTGGCGGCGGCAATCACCCGCGCGCCCATGGCCTTGCCGATTTCCACCGCCGCCAGGCCAACCCCGCCCGAGGCTCCCAGCACCAGCAGGGTTTCCCCGGCCTTGAGCTGGCCGCGCTGGCTAAGCGCATGCATCGAGGTGCCGTAGGTCATGCCGAAGGCTGCGGCGGTGGTGAAGTCCATCTGTGGCGGGATCGGCAATACGTTGTAGGCCGGCACCGCCACCTGTTCGGCGAAGCTGCCCCAGCCGGTCAGGGCCATGACCCGGTCGCCGACCTTCAGGTTGCCGGCTTTTTCACCCACGGCGCTGACCACACCAGCGGCTTCGCCACCGGGGGAGAACGGCAGCGGCGGCTGGAATTGATACTTGCCTTCGATGATCAGGGTGTCGGGAAAGTTGACCCCGGCGGCCTGCACGTCGAGCAGGATCTCGTTCTTTTTCGGCACGGGGCTGGCGACTTCTTCCAGGACCAGGTTTTGCGCCGGGCCAAGGGCTTTGCACAACACTGCTTTCATCGGGACTATTCCTTTGCGCGTAGTGGCCGATAAGTGTAGGTGGGCGAGGTGCCGGGTCAACGAGCATGGCCCGCCCTGATAGGCCGGCATAAGCCCGGGCTTGGGTTTGACCGGTGCGCTGGGTATGCTGGCGCCAACTGTATGAGGAGCGAATTCGTGAAAGCGTGGATCTTGATGGTACTGGCGCTGATGCTGCCGATGGCGGCCATGGCCGAGGAAGCCAAGGAAGGAGAACCGAAGGTCTCCTACATTTCCCTGAGCCCACCTTTCGTGGGCAACTACGCCCTTGATGGCGGGCCGAAGCTGCGCGTGTACAAGGCCGATGTGGCCCTGCGGGTCAACAGCGACGCCGCAGCCGCTGCGGTAAAACATCATGAGCCGCTGATCCGCAACCAGCTGGTGGCGCTGTTCACCCAGCAGAACCTGGAGGCCATGAGCAACGTCGAGGCCAAGGAAAAACTGCGTCAGGAAGCCCTGAAGCAGGTCCAGCAGGTACTTGAATCCGAAGAAGGCAAGCCGACCGTCGACGACCTGCTGTTCAACAACCTGATCGTCCAGTAATCACGAGGTCAGGCTGCGACGAAAGCGCGCCAGGGCAATGGTGAAGAAGGCCAGGCCAATGGCGGCGAGCGCCGCGATGTCTGGCCAGACCACTGCCAGCCCGGCGTCACGGAACAGGATCGCCGCGCTGAGGCTGACGAAGTGGGTCGAGGGCGAACCCTGCATGACCCACTGCAGCCATTGCGGCATACTGTCCAGCGGCGTGCTGCCGCCTGACAGCAACAGCATCGGGATGATCACCGGAATCGCCAGCAGGCCGAACTGCGGGGTCGAGCGCGCCAGGGTGGCGAGGAAGATTCCCAAGGCGGTGCTGGCGAACAGGTACAGCGCCGTCACCGCCAGAAACAGCCCCAGCGATCCCGCCAGCGGTACCCCAAGCGCGCCCTTGACGATCACTTCCAGCGACACCCAGGTGCACAGCACCACCACCAGGGCGTTGCTGGCGATCTTCGCCAGCATGATTTCCAGCGCCGTCAGCGGCAGCACCAGTAGGTGGTCGAGGGTGCCGTGTTCACGCTCGCGCAGCAGCGCCGTACCGGTAAGGATGATGGCCAGGATGGTGATGTTGTTGACGATCTGGATCACTGCCAGAAACCAGCCGCCCTCAAGGTTTGGGTTGAACAGCGCGCGGGCACTGAGCAGCGCCGGGCTGCCGGCCGTGGCCGAGCCCTGGTTTGCGTAGTCGAGCAGCTCGCGCTCTACAATCCTGCCGATGTAACCGGCGCCCATGAACGCCTGGCTCATGGCCGTGGCGTCGACGTTGACTTGCAACTCCGGCGAGCGTCCGGCCAGCAGGTCGGTCTGGAAGTTCACCGGTACGTTGATCACAAAGGTGTAGCGGCCACTGTCCAGGGCCTGGTCGAGCTGGTCGTAGGGCAGCGGCACGGCGTGCTGGAATTCCGGTGGTTGCAGGGCTTCGGCAAGCTTGCGCGACACCAGGCTGTGGTCTTCGTCGATCACCGCCACGCTGGCGTTGTGCACGCCGATCACCGAGCCTGCTGCCGGCATGTAGATCGCCACACTGAAGGCATACAGCAGGAACAACAGCAGCACGCTGTCGTGGCGCAGGCTGGTCAGCTCCTTGAGACCCAGGCGCAGGGTATGTGCCAGACGATGCATCAGACCTCCTGCTTCTTCAGCATGGCCAGACTCAGGCCGGTGAAAGCGACAAAGAAGCCCAGCAGCGCCAGGCACTGAGGCCAGAGCTCGCGCAGGTCCAAGGCCTTGGTAAAGGTGCCGACGGCGATATCGAGAAAGTAACCGGCCGGGAACAGCTGGCCCATCAAGGCCGCCGCGCCATCGAGCGAGGAGCGCGGTACGATCAGCCCGGAGAACTGGATGGTCGGCAGGCTGGTGATGATCATGGTGCCGAGGATCGCGGCGATCTGGGTGCGGGTGAACGCCGAGATCAGCAGACCCAGGCTGGTGGTCGCCAGCAGGTAGAGCACGCCGCCGCAGGCCAGGGCCAGGGCGCTGCCCTTGAACGGCACGCCGAACAGCCAGCGGTTCATTGCCACCAGCAGCGCCAGGTTGACCAGGCTTACCGCCAGGTACGGCGCCTGCTTGCCAAGCAGGAACTCCAGGCGGGTCAGGGGCGTTGCATAGAAGTTGGTGATCGAGCCCAGTTCTTTTTCGCGCACGATGCCCAGCGCAGTGAGCATCGCCGGGATGAACGCCAGGATCAGCGCCATGACCCCGGGACCGATGGCGTTAACGCTGACCACGTCCTGGTTGTAGCGAAAACGGGTTTCCAGGCGCACCGGGGCTTGCCCGGGCTGGGCCTTGCTGCCCAGCGCCGCCAGTTGCTCGAGGTTGGCCTGGTGCACGGCTTCGACGTAGTTGCGGCTGGTTTCGGCGCGAAACGGCATGCCGCCATCGAGCCAGGCCGCCACTACGGGTTGGCGCCCGGCGTACAGGTCGCGGCCAAAGCCGGGTGGAATCTCCAGCGCCAGTTTGATCTCTGAGCGTTGCAGGCGTTTGTGCAGTTGTGCGGCATCGCCGATGGGCGTCTGTTCGGCGAAATAGCGTGAGCCGCGGAAGGCTTCAAGGTACGCGCGGCTTTGCGGGCTCTGGTCCTGGTCATAAACGGCGAAAGCGAGGTTTTCCACGTCCAGGGAAATCCCGTAGCCGAAGATCACCATCATGAACAGCGCACCAAGCAGGGCAAACGCCAGGCGCACCTTGTCGCGCAGCAGTTCCTTGCCTTCGCGGGTGGCGACGGCGAACAGGCGCTTGAGGCTGAAGCCTCGGCGCAGGTGCAGCGCTGCTGTGCTGGCCGGCGTTTCCAGCTGGGTGCTGGCAGTTGGCGCTTCGCTGGCGCCCTGGGCTTTCTCTAGGCAGGTGACGAAGGCATCTTCCAGTGTCTCGCCGCCAAACTGCAGTTGCAGCGCCGCCGGGGTATCGCAGGCCAGAACCTTGCCGGCATGCATCAGGGAAATCCGGTCGCAGCGCAGGGCCTCGTTCATGAAGTGGGTAGAGAGGAAGATCGTCACGCCCTGGTCCCGAGACAGCTCGATCAGCAGGCGCCAGAAATCATCGCGCGCTGCCGGGTCCACGCCTGAGGTGGGCTCGTCGAGGATCAGCACTTCCGGGCGGTGCAATACCGCCACTGCCAGCGACAGGCGCTGGCGCAAGCCCAGGGGCAGGGCGCCGGACTGCTGGTCGGCGATGGCGCCCAGATCGAAACGCTCGATCAACTCGGCGATGCGCGGGCCGCTCTCGGCCTTGGGCAGGTCGAACAGTCGCGCATGCAGTTCAAGGTTATGTCGTACGCTCAGCTCGCCATACAGCGAGAAGCTCTGGGACATGAAGCCGACGCGCTTGCGCGTGGCCAGGTCCTTGGCGTTCACCGGGCGGCCGAGCAGGGTGGCGCTGCCTTCGCTGGCCGGCATCAGCCCGGTGAGCACCTTCATGGTGGTGGTCTTGCCGCAGCCGTTGGAGCCGAGGAAACCGAAAATCTCACCACGGCCGATGGCGAAGCTGACCTTGTTCACGGCGGTGAAGTCGCCGAAGCGCAGGGTCAACTCATGGGCTTCAATGGCGATCTCGGCATTGCCGCTATCGCGCGGTGGGATCACCAGGGGCTGCTGGCTGCGCTGGCTGTCGCCCTGAAAGTGGGTGAAGGCGTCATCGAGCTTGTGGCTGGCGGTGGCTGCGGCCAGTTCTTCGCTCAAACCCGCAGCAATCAGCCGGCCACGATCGAGCATCAGACAGTGTTCGAACTGTTCGGCCTCTTCCATGTAGGCCGTGGCGACCAGCAGGGTCAGTTGCGGGCGCTCCTGACGCACCTGCTCGACCAGCTCCCAGAAGCGCCGGCGCGACAGCGGGTCGACGCCGGTGGTGGGCTCGTCGAGGATCAGCAGGTCCGGTTCGTGGATCAGCGCGCAGCACAGCCCGAGCTTCTGCTTCATGCCGCCTGACAATTTGCCCGCCGGGCGCTCGGCAAAGCGCAGCAGGTCGGTGGCCAGCAGCAGGTTGTGCATACGCTGTTCGCATTCCTTGGCGCCAAGGCCGAACAGGGTGGCGAAGAAGCGGATGTTCTCGCTGATCGACAGCTCAGGGTAAAGGTTGCCGCCCAGCCCCTGGGGCATGAAGGCGATGCGCGGGTAGAGGCTGTTGCGATGGCGGCGCTGGCGGATCGAGCCGCCAAGCACCTGCAGTTCGCCGCTTTGTAGCTTCTTCACCCCGGCGATCAGCCCCAGCAGGCTCGACTTGCCGGCGCCGTCCGGGCCGATCAGGCCGCAGCGGGTGCCGGCCGGCAGGCTGAAGGCGATGTCCTGCAGGGCGCTCAGGCCACCGTAGCGGTGGTTGACGCCCTCGGCGTGCAGCGCCAGCGCGCTCATTGCAGGTTGGCCGGCCAGTCCACATCAGCGGTGCGCACATAGCCTGCGCCCGGCATGCCGGGTTTGGCCTGGGGCACGGCGCTCGGTTCGGTCAGGCGCAGCTTGACCCGGAACACCAGCTTCTGGCGCTCGTCACGGGTTTCCACCTGCTTGGGGGTGAACTGCGCCTTGGCCGCGACGAAGGCGATCTTCGCCGGCAAGGCCTGGTCGGGCAGGGCGTCGAGAACGATGCGCGCCTGGTCGCCGACGGTCAGGCGGCCGGTAGTGGAGGCGGGCAGGTAAAGGTTCATGTACTGGTCGCTGGGGTCGATCAGCATCAGCACACGGCCGCCGGCGCCGAGCACTTCACCTGGCTCGGCCAGGCGCAGCTGGATCACGCCGTTGATCGGCGCACGCAGGCTGCTGTCATCGATCTCGCTGGTCAGTTGTGCGACCTGGGCTTCGGCGGCGCCGATGGCGGCCTTGATTGCCGCCAGTTGCGCGCGGGCGGCAACCACAGCGGAGTTGCTGGTGTCGTAACGGGCCTGCTGCTGGTCGAGCAGCTGCTGGCTGGCATATTTGCGCTGGAAGATCTCGCGGACGCGCTTGAGCTCCTGGCTGGCCAGCAGTTGTTCGCTCTGGCGCAATTGCACCGTGGCCTGGGCGGCGGAGTAGTTTTCCCGGGCGCGCAACACTTCGGCTTCGGCCTGGCTGCGTTGGGCTTCGAGGGTACGGGTGTCGATGCGGGCGAGCAACTGGCCCTGCTTGACCGTATCGCCTTCGTCCACCAGCACCTCGGCCAGGCGTCCGGGGATCTTGCTGGCGATTTGCACTTCGGTGGCTTCGAGCCTGCCGTTGCCCATGCTCAGGCCTTCGGGCAGGCGGTCATGCAGGGACTTCCAGTAGCCCAGGCCACCCGCGGCCAGGAGCAGGGCGATCAAGGCGCCGGCGAAGAGTTTCGGGGTGTGTTTGCTCATCGACATGGTTGGGCAATCCTTGCTGCATTAACGTCAAATTGTGACGCCGCACCGATCCTGGTGCGTTGATGTTCGTCAAATGAGCGGTAATCCTACCTTGTTTAGCGCAGTGCGAGTACCGCAGCCCACTGTTCAGCGGTTACCGGCATCACTGAAAGGCGGCTGCCTTTTTGTACCAGCGCCAGTTCGGCAAGGGCGGTTTGCTGCTTGAGGTAGCCCAGTTGCAGGACCTTGCCGAAGGTTTCGACATGGGCGACATCGACGGCGCTCCATGGGTTCTTTTCGTCGGTGGCCTTGGCGTCGAAGTAGTGGCTTTGCGGGTCGAGCGCGGTGGGGTCGGGATAGGCCGCGGCGCTGATGCGGGCGATACCGGCAATACCTGGCTCCGGGCAACTGGAGTGGTAGAAGAAGAACTGGTCACCGACCGCCATGGCACGCAAGAAATTGCGCGCCTGGTAGTTGCGCACGCCATCCCAGCGGGCTTCGCCCAGCCGCGCGAGGTCCTTGATCGAGAGTTCGTCGGGCTCGGATTTCATCAGCCAGTAGGCCATGGGTGGTGCTCCAGACAATGTTTGAAATAACCTGTTTCAGGAAACCGACGGTCGGTTGGCGTCAACGTTTGCGTGTCGCCTCAGGTTGTCGGAGAATGCGCGCATTTTAAGCTTGACGCTGCTGCAACAACAAAAACGTTGCTGACAACGTGATCAGTTTGCCTGAGGGGGGCAATCGATGAATCGCAAACCGGATTTGCTCTGGATTCTGGTGTTTCTGTTCGGTTTGGGTGTTGTCACTACCGGTTATGCGCAAAGCCTTTGGGAACGCAAACTCGACGCCCCCTACGAAATGCCGGTCAATCCGCAACAGCGTTGATTGCCTCCTGGCGCCCTCACACGGGTGCCAGGTACCAGCCACGGTCCGAGACCGTACCCTGCAGCGGCACATCCCAACTGGCTTGCGCCAGTCGTTCGACCTTCTGGCACTCATGCGCCAGGCCCAGTAGCAAGGGCTTTTTCCAGGCCTTGCGCCGTGCCTGATAGGCCAGGCTGCGATCATAGAATCCGCCGCCCATGCCCAGCCGGCCACCCACTTCATCAAAACCTACCAGCGGTAGCAGGATCAGGTCCAGCGCCCAGATCGGCCGTTGCCGGGCCAGGCTGATGTGTGGTTCGGGGATGCGAAAGCGGTTGGGTCGCAGCTTCTCGCCGGCTTCGATGCGCTGGAACCCCATCTTGGTTTTCGGCCAGGCGTGCAACACTGGCAGGTAGGTGCGCTTGCCGCGGCGCTGGGCTTCACGCATCAGCAGGCGCGGGTCGATCTCGCAATCATTGGGCAGGTACAGGGCGATATGCCGGGCTCGGCGGAATAGCGGATGCTGCGCCAGTTGCCGGTACAGGCCACGGGCTGCCTGGCGTTGTTCGGCCGGCGTCAGGGCGCGGCGGGCATCGCGAAGCAGGCGGCGAAGCTGGGGGCGGGTAAGCGGCGCGGTGTCGGTCATGGCACGGGCGGTCCCAGAGTGGGCTGCCACCCGCTGGGTGACAGCTCGATTGCCCGCGCAGAAGGGCGGGCAAAGAATTCAGGCTCCCCGACGAACCGCTGTCGGTGTAGCCCTTGAACCCGAAAGTTCAAGGTGGAGATTGCAGGAGGCGTTAAGGCTTTCCGTCAAGCGGACATGCACACCGGCCCCACGTGCAACCCCCGTGGTTGTGCGTATCGGCTCAGGGACATGACCGACTGGCAAGCACTCCAGGGAGTGGCGCAAGTATACCGGCACTCAACCCTTTTTTGAATCTTGATCGTCGGCCAGTGCGCTATCGACCCGTTCGAGCAGGTCGCGCACCTGTTCCCGGTTGACGCCAGAGCCCGTCGCTTCCGGGCGTTCCTGGTTGTGCAGCAGGTCGTGGGTAATGTTCAGCGCAGCCATCACGGCGATGCGGTCGGCACCGATGACTTTGCCGCTGCTGCGGATTTCGCGCATCTTGCCGTCCAGGTAGCGCGCAGCGCTGACCAGGTTGCTGCGTTCTTCCGGCGGACAGATGATCGAATACTCTTTGTCGAGGATCTGAACAGTGACGCTATTGCTTGAGCTCATGAGTCTTGCTCCAGGGCCTTGAGTCGCAAAATCATCGATTCGACCTTACGCCGGGCGATTTCATTTTTTTCGATGAGGTGGGCGCGCTCTTCGCGCCAGGATTTTTCCTGAGCTAATAAGAGTGCGTTTTGCCGTTTTAGTTGCTCGACCCGCTCAATCAGCAGTTCGAATCGGCCCATCAGCGCTTGCAGATCGTTCTCTTGCATTGGTTGCCACTCGATTCGGTCGTGCGGGTGGTTGCCCGGTTTATGCCCTGGCCGGCCCGGAGTTGGCCGCGTCGATGGTCTTGGCGCGCCTGCCGGTGCTAGGATACAAGGTCTTCATTCTAGTCATTGCGCCGTCTGGCGCCTAGTTGCCCATGCCCAATATCAATTCGCCGTACACCGCCTTCGCCACCTTGCTCAGCAGCAACGGGCATCCTGTTTCCCCTGCCGAACTGCACGGATTGTTGCTCGGGCGCAGCTGCGCCGGTGCAGGCTTCGATGCCGAGGCATGGTTGGCAGACGCCGCCGGCCTGCTGGAAAGCGAGCCGGCAGACAACGTTCGTAACGCTTTGATCGGCCTGCAGGAAATGGTCAAGGGTGAACTGACCAGCGACGATATCACCGTCGTGCTGCTGTTGCCCGGTGATGATGAACCGCTGACCGAGCGCGCTGCTGCCCTGGGTCAATGGTGCCAAGGCTTCATTGCCGGTTTCGGCCTGAACGCCGGTGGCAAGGATTTGAGTACCGAGGCCAAGGAAGTGCTGCAGGACCTGGTCGCAATCTCTCAGGTCCAGGACGCCCTGGAAGAATCCGAAGACGGCGAAAACGACTATATGGAAGTCATGGAATACCTGCGCGTCGCGCCGCTGCTGCTCTACACCGAGCTCAAGCAGCCGGTCGAGCCTGCGGCCAAACCTTCGCTGCACTGATCAACCACGGACTGCCACTGCCCATGAGCCACATCCCCAAGTCGGAATACGCCCGTCGACGCAAGGCGCTGATGGCGCAGATGGAACCCAACAGCATCGCTATTCTGCCCGCCGCCGCAGTTGCCATCCGCAACCGCGACGTCGAGCACGTGTACCGCCAGGACAGCGATTTCCAGTACCTCAGCGGCTTCCCCGAGCCCGAGGCAGTGATCGCCCTGATCCCCGGCCGCGAGCACGGCGAGTACGTGCTGTTCTGCCGTGAGCGCAATCCCGAGCGCGAGCTTTGGGACGGCCTGCGCGCCGGCCAGGAAGGGGCGATTCGCGACTTCGGCGCCGATGATGCCTTCCCTATCACCGATATCGACGACATCCTCCCCGGCCTGATCGAAGGCCGTGACCGGGTGTATTCGGCCATGGGCAGCAACGCCGAGTTCGACCGCCACCTGATGGAGTGGATCAACGTGATTCGCTCCAAGGCGCGCCTCGGCGCCCAGCCGCCGAACGAATTCGTTGCCCTGGATCATCTGCTGCACGACATGCGCCTGTATAAATCGGCGGCGGAAGTGAAGGTGATGCGTGAGGCCGCCGCTATTTCTGCCCGTGCCCATGTGCGCGCGATGCAGGCCTGTCGCGCCGGTTTGCGCGAATACAGCCTGGAAGCCGAGCTGGACTACGAGTTTCGCAAGGGCGGGGCGAAGATGCCGGCCTACGGTTCGATCGTCGCCGCCGGGCGCAACAGTTGCATCCTGCATTACCAGGAGAACGACGCGCCGCTCAAGGACGGTGACCTGGTGTTGATCGACGCCGGTTGCGAGATCGACTGCTACGCCAGCGACATCACCCGCACCTTCCCGGTCAGCGGGCGTTTTTCGCCGGAGCAGAAGGCCATCTACGAGCTGGTGCTCAAGGCCCAGGAGGCGGCCTTTGCGGTCATCGCCCCGGGCAAGCACTGGAATCACGCCCATGAGGCCACGGTGCAGGTTATTACCGAGGGCCTGGTGGAACTGGGCCTGCTCAAGGGCCAGGTGCAGGAACTGATTGAAAGCGAAGCCTACCGGGCCTTCTACATGCACCGCGCCGGGCATTGGCTGGGCATGGATGTGCACGATGTCGGCGATTACAAGGTCGGCGGCCAGTGGCGGGTGCTCGAACCGGGAATGGCCCTGACCGTGGAACCTGGCATCTATATCGGTGCCGATAACCAGAGTGTCGCGAAAAAATGGCGCGGCATCGGTGTGCGAATCGAGGATGACGTAGTGGTAACCAAGCAGGGCTGTGAAATCCTGACCTCCGGCGTGCCCAAGACGGTTGCCGAAATCGAAGCCTTGATGGCTGCCGCGCGCAGTGCCGCAGCATGAGCCGGGTCAACCTTGCAATCATTGGCGGCGGCCTGGTCGGTGCCAGCCTGGCCCTGGCCCTGCAGGCCGGCGCCAAGGCGCGTGGCTGGAAGATCCTGCTGATCGAACCGTTTGCCCCGGGTGACAGTTTCCAGCCCAGCTACGACGCCCGCTCTTCGGCGTTGTCCTTCGGCACCCGGCAAATTTACGAACGCCTCGGTCTGTGGCAACAGATCAGCCGCCGCGCCGAGCCGATCCGCCAGATCCAGGTCTCCGACCGTGGCCGCTTTGGCGCCACCCGCCTGGACGCTCTGGAAGAGGGCGTGCCGGCGCTTGGCTACGTGGTCGAAAACGCCTGGCTCGGCCAGTGCCTGTGGAAGGGGCTGGACGCCGAGGTGGTGAGCTGGCGCTGCCCGGCGGAAGTCACCGCCATGCAGGTGCTGGAAGACGGCTATCGGCTGTCGCTCAACGACGACACCACGCTTGAATGTGACCTCGCGGTGCTGGCTGATGGCGGCCGCTCCGGCCTGCGCGAGCAACTGGGTATTCATGTCAGTCAGCGACCGTACAACCAGAGCGCCCTGATCGCCAATATCACCCCGAGCGAAGCCCATTGCGGCCAGGCCTTCGAGCGCTTCACCGATGAAGGGCCGATGGCCTTGCTGCCATTGCCGGAAAACCGCTGCGCGCTGGTCTGGACGCGCGCCGGGATGGACGCCAAGCGCCTGGCCGAGCTGGACGAGCGCAGCTTTCTCAGCGAGCTGCAGGATGTGTTTGGCTACCGCCTCGGTGCCCTGCGCCAGGTCGGCGCCCGGCACCTGTATCCGTTGTCGCTGGTCGAGGCCCAGGAGCAGGTCCGCCCGCACCTGGTGGTCCTCGGCAACGCAGCGCACAGTCTGCACCCGATTGCCGGCCAGGGCTTCAATCTGTCGCTGCGCGATGTGCAGTCGCTGGCCGACGGCTTGCTGGCCAGCCCCGGATTGCCGGGTGACTTTGCCACCCTGCAGGCTTACCGCGAGCGCCAGCGCCTGGACCAGGACCTGACCGTGGGCTTCTCCGACCGCGTCACCCGTTTGTTCGGCAGCGCCCAACCGTTGGTGGCTACCGGCCGCAACCTGGGCCTGCTCGGCCTCGACCTGCTGCCCCCGGCCAAGCGCTGGTTCGCCCGCCAGGCCATGGGCCTGGGGACTCGCCCGGACCCACGGAGCTGAGCATGAGCGACCCGCGCAAACTGGCCCGGCGCGCGCGCAGGTTGCGCTGGCTGCTGAACATTTACCCGCCGTACCTTGGCGCGGGCATTCGCGTGCTCAGCGTCAGCCCGGATCTGCGCCATATTCGCGTGCGCATGGGCTTGCGCTGGTTCAACCGCAACTATGTCGGCACCCAGTTCGGCGGCAGCCTGTATTCGATGGTCGACCCGTTCTACATGCTGATGCTGATGGAGCTGCTCGGGCGTGAGTACATCGTCTGGGACAAGGCCGCCAGCATCGATTTCGTGTCGCCGGGCAAGGGCCCGGTGTTCGCCGACCTGCGCATCGACGATGCCCTGCTCGAGGACATCCGCCAGCACACCGCCGGCGGCAAAAAGTACCTGCCACGACTTCAGGTCGATATCCGCGACGCCGCCGGTGAGCTGGTGGCGCGGGTCGACAAAACCCTTTACGTGCGGCTCAAGCCGCAAGCGAGACAGGCTTAAGGCATGGAAATGCGCGCAGATCTGTTGATTGTCGGTGCCGGTATGGTCGGCAGCGCCCTGGCCCTGGCGTTGCAGCACAGCGGCCTGGAAATTCTCTTGCTCGACGGCAGCCCCTTGTCGATCAAACCCTTTGACGAACAGTCGGCGTTCGAGCCGCGGGTCAGCGCCTTGTCGGCGGCCAGCCAGCGCATTCTCGAACGCCTGGGCGCCTGGCAGGGGATCAGCGAGCGGCGCCTGAGCCCGTATTCGGACATGCGTGTCTGGGATGGCAGTGGCACCGGCCAGATTCACTTCTCGGCGGCCAGCGTGCATGCCGAGGTGCTAGGCCATATCGTTGAAAACCGCGTGGTCCAGGACGGTCTGCTTGAGCGTCTGCACGACAGTGAAATCGGCCTGCTGGCCAATGCCCGCCTGGAGCAGATGCGCCGCTCCGGCGACGACTGGCTACTGACCCTGGCCGACGGCCGTACCCTGCGCGCACCGCTGGTGATTGCTGCGGATGGTGCCAACTCGGCAGTTCGGCGCTTGACTGGCTGTGAGACCCGCGAATGGGACTACCTGCACCACGCCATCGTTACCAGCGTGCGTTGCGCCCAGCCGCATCAGACGACCGCCTGGCAGCGCTTTACCGATGAGGGGCCGCTGGCGTTCCTGCCGTTGCTGCGCGATGGCCAGCAGAACTGGTGCTCGATTGTCTGGTCGACCACCCCCGAGCAGGCTGAACACTTGATGGCCTTGAGCGATGAGGCGTTCTGCGCCGAGCTTGAGCGCGCCTTCGAGGGGCGCCTGGGTGGCGTGCTGCAGGCCGACCCGCGGGTTTGCGTGCCATTGCGCCAACGTCACGCCAAGCGTTACGTGGCCGAAGGCCTGGCACTGATCGGCGATGCGGCGCACACCATTCACCCGTTGGCCGGGCAGGGCGTCAACCTTGGTTTTCTCGACGCTGCAGTACTTGCCGAAGAGCTGCTGCATGCCTACGAGCGTGGCGAGCGCCTGGCCGATATCCGCGTGCTCAGCCGTTTCGAGCGTCGGCGCATGCCGCACAACCTGGCCTTGATGGCGGCGATGGAAGGTTTCGAGCGCTTGTTCCAGGCCGATCCGTTGCCGTTGCGCTGGTTGCGCAACAGCGGCCTGAAATGGATCGAGCAATTGCCGCAAGCCAAAGCCCTGTTCGTGCGCCAGGCCCTGGGCTTGAGCGGTGACCTGCCGGAACTGGCGCGGGCCTGAGGGCCCAGCAACATCTGGTAACTCCTCCCTTGTGAGTTCGGTTGAGAAGCCAAATGGGATTAACTACCATTTGCGCCTCTCAAGCATTCCGAGGACCGCACCATGTTGCCACGCAAGCACGTACTGGCCGCCCTGGCTCTGACCCTGTTCGGCACGGCCGCCCAGGCGGCGGACGAGGTGGTGGTGTATTCCTCGCGCATCGACGAGCTGATCAAGCCGGTATTCGATGCCTACACCAAAGAAACCGGGGTGAAGATCAAGTTCATCACCGACAAGGAAGCGCCGCTGATGCAACGGATCAAGGCCGAGGGCGAGAACGCCACTGCCGACCTGCTGCTCACCGTCGATGCCGGCAACCTCTGGCAGGCCGAGCAGATGGGCATCCTGCAGCCAATCAAATCTGACGTCATCGACAAGAACATCCCCGCCCAATACCGCGCTTCGTCCCACCAATGGACCGGTCTGAGCCTGCGCGCGCGGACCATCGCCTACTCCACCGACCGGGTCAAACCCGAAGAGCTGAGCACCTACGAGGCCCTGGCCGACAAAAACTGGGAAGGTCGCCTGTGCCTGCGTACGGCGAAGAAGGTCTACAACCAGTCACTGACCGCCACGCTGATCGAAACCCATGGCGAGCAGAAGACCGAAGAGATCATCAAGGGCTGGGTCAACAACCTGTCCACCGACGTGTTCTCCGACGACACCGCCTTGCTCCAGGCGATCAACGCCGGCCAGTGCGACGTCGGTATCGTCAACACCTACTACTACGGCCGCCTGCACAAGGAAAACCCCAAGCTGGCAGTCAAGCTGTTCTGGCCCAACCAGGCGGACCGCGGCGTGCACGTCAACCTCTCGGGTATCGGCCTGACCAAGCATGCGCCGCATCCTGAGGCGGCGAAGAAACTGGTCGAGTGGATGACCGGTGCCGAGGCGCAGAAGATCTTCGCCGGCGTGAACCAGGAGTTCCCGGCCAACCCGGCCGTGGCGCCATCGGAAGAAGTGGCTGCCTGGGGGACCTTCAAGGCCGACAGCATTCCTGTGGAAGTGGCCGGCAAACGTCAGGCCGAAGCGATTCGCCTGATGGATCGGGCTGGCTGGAACTAAGCGCCAGGCTTTATCCTTCCGGGGCCCTTTATCGGCCCCCTGTGGGAGCGGGGGGGGGGCCCCCCAGAACAAATTATTAAAAAAAAACAAAAAACGGGCCCACCCCCCCCCCCCAAAACCCTAGGTGTAAAAAAAAAAATTTTATATTTTGCCCACCCCC
>NZ_JBNDLE010000028.1:0-64883 GCF_050435905.1 Pseudomonas sp. 2835
GGGTCGATCGATGTGAACATCGTCGACGACGTGCCGACCGCGGCAGGCGATACCAACGCCGTTACCGCCACCGAGAACCAGCTGACCCTGACCGGTAACGTGCTGACCAACGATGTGCAGGGCGCGGACCGTGTGACAACCGGTCCGATCACCGCAGGCACCTTCGTCGGCACCTACGGCACTTTGGTGCTGGCCGCCGACGGGTCCTACACCTACACGCTGAACACTGCCGATCCGGACTTCTTCAACCTGCATGGCGGCGGTAACGGGGTCGAGACCTTTACTTACACCCTGACCGATGCCGATGGCGATGTGTCCACCGCCAACCTGGTGCTCAATGTCACCAACCTCAACGATCCGGTGACCCTCAACGGCTTGAATGTTGAAGGCGGCGAGCTGACTGTTTTCGAGAAGAACCTCGGCGACGGCAGCAACCCGGATACGTCAGCACTGACTCAAACTGGCAGCTTCACGGTGACTGCGCTGGACGGTGTGCAAACCCTGACCGTCGGTGGCATTACCGTGGTCAGTGGCGGCGTGGCCAACGGCTTCCCGCAATCGGCAACCACCGCACTGGGCAACACCCTGACCATCACCGGCTACAACCCGGCCACTGGCGTAGTGACCTACAGCTACACCTTGCTCGACAACGAAGCCCACCCGAATGCCAACGGCACCAACAGCCTGGGCGAGAGCTTTACGGTTAGTGTGACGGATACCGACGGCAGCACCGCCAGCGGGTCGATCGATGTGAACATCGTCGACGACGTGCCGACCGCGGCGGGCGATACCAATGCTGTTACCGCTACCGAGAACCAACTGACCCTCAGCGGCAATGTGCTGACCAACGACGTACAGGGCGCGGACCGTGTGCCAACCGGGCCGATTACTGCCGGCACCTTCGTCGGTACCTACGGCACTTTGGTGCTGGCCGCCGACGGGTCTTACACCTATACGCTGAACACTGCCGATCCGGACTTCTTCAACCTGCATGGCGGCGGTAATGGGCTCGAGACCTTTACTTACACCCTGACCGATGCCGATGGCGATGTGTCCACCGCCAACCTGGTGCTCAATGTCACCAACCTCAACGATCCGGTGACCCTCAACGGCTTGAATGTTGAAGGCGGCGAGCTGACTGTTTTCGAGAAGAACCTCGGCGACGGCAGCAACCCGGATACGTCAGCACTGACTCAAACTGGCAGCTTCACGGTGACTGCGCTGGACGGTGTGCAAACCCTGACCGTCGGTGGCATTACCGTGGTCAGTGGCGGCGTGGCCAACGGCTTCCCGCAATCGGCAACCACCGCACTGGGCAACACCCTGACCATCACCGGCTACAACCCGGCGACCGGCGTGGTGACCTACAGCTACACCTTGCTCGATAACGAGAGCCATCCGACGGCCAATGGCGCCAATAGTCTCAACGAAAGCTTTACCGTAACGGCTACTGACACCGACGGCAGCACCGCCAGCGGTTCCATCGACGTGAACATCGTCGACGATGTACCGACTGCGGCGGGCGATACCAACGCCGTTACCGCTACCGAGAACCAGCTGACCCTGACCGGCAACGTGCTGACCAACGACGTGCAGGGCGCGGACCGTGTGACAACCGGTCCGATCACCGCCGGCACCTTCGTCGGCACCTACGGCACCCTGGTGCTGGCCGCTGACGGCTCCTACACCTACACCCTCGACCCCACCGACGCGGATTTCAAAAACCTGCACGGTGGCGGCAATGGCACCGAGACGTTTACCTATACCCTGAAGGACGCCGACGGCGACATCAGCACCGCCAACCTGGTGCTGAATATCACCAACCTCAATGACCCGGTGACCCTTAACGGCCTGAACGTCAACGGCGGTGAGCTGACCGTTTTCGAGAAGAACCTTGGCGACGGCAGCAACCCGAGTATCCCGGCCCTGACCCAGAGCGCCAGCTTTACCGTCACCGCCCCGGACGGCCTGCAGACCCTGACTGTCGGCGGCATCACGGTGGTCAGTGGCGGGGTGGCCAGCGGCTTCCCGCAATCGGCAACCACGGCGCTGGGCAACACCCTGACCATCACCGGCTACAACCCGGCCACCGGCGTGGTGACCTATAGCTACACCTTGCTCGATAACGAGAACCATCCGACGGCCAATGGCGCCAACAGCCTGAGCGAAAGCTTTACCGTAACGGCCACAGACACCGACGGCAGTACCGCCAGCGGCTCCATCGACATCAATATTGTCGATGATTTGCCTGCCGCGGTTAACGACACCAACGCGGTCACCGCCACCGAAGTGCAACTGACCTTGACCGGAAACGTGCTGACCAACGACGTGCAAGGTGCCGACCGCGTAACCGGGCCGATTACCGCGGGTACCTTCGTCGGTACCTACGGCACCCTGGTACTGGCCGCTGATGGCTCCTATACCTACACCCTTAACCCCAACGACCAGGACTTCATCAACCTGCACGGCGGTGGCACAGGTGTCGATACGTTCACCTACACCTTGCGCGATGCCGACGGCGACACCAGCACGGCGACCCTCAAGCTCAATGTCAGCAATCTCGACAACCCGGTAACCATTGACGGCCTGAACGTCAACGGTGGCGAGCTGACCGTCTACGAGAAGAACCTCAGCGACGGCACCAGCCCGGATTCCCCGGCCCTGACCCAGAGTGGCACCTTCACCGTCACGGCCCATGACGGCCTGCAAAGCCTGACCGTCGGTGGCATCAGCGTGGTCAGTGGCGGGGTGGTCAACGGCTTCCCGCAGACGGGTACTACGCCGCTGGGTAACTCCATCACCATCACCGGTTACAACGCGGCCACTGGCGTAGTCAGTTACACCTACACCTTGCTCGACAACGAAAACCATCCGAACGCCAATGGCATCAACAACCTCAACGAAAGCATCAATGTCGTCGCCACCGACACCGACGGCAGTTCCGCCAACGCCACGATCGATGTGAAGATCGTCGACGACGTGCCGAATGCAGTGGGCGCCGAACGTTCGGTGACCCCAGGTCAGGTGGACTCCAACCTGCTGCTGGTGATCGACGTGTCCGGCAGTATGGCGGAAGCCTCTGGTGTGCCAGGGCTGACGCGCATGCAACTGGCCAAGCAGGCGATCAATGCCTTGCTCGACAAGTACGATGAAATGGGCGATGTGAAGGTCCAGCTGGTGACCTTCTCCACCGGGGCCAACCAGCCTTCAGCGGTGTGGGTGACCGTCGACCAGGCCAAGGCTATCGTCAACGGCCTCAGTGCCGGTGGTTCGACCTATTACGATTCGGCGATTACCTCGGCGCAGTCGGCCTACACCACCGGGGGTAAAATCACCGGTGCGCAGAATATCGTGTACTTCTTCTCTGACGGCGCACCCACTTCGGGGCACTCGATTACCGCGCCGCGCGAAGTTGAATGGGAGGGTTTCCTCGACAGCAATGGGATCAAGTCCTACGCGATCGGTCTGGGCAATGGCGTCAATGCCGGTAACCTCAATCCGTTGTCCTACGACGGTAGTACCCACACCGACACCAATGCCACCGTGGTCACCGACCTCAACCAGCTCAACTCGGTGCTGTCCGGTACCGTGCAGGGGGCGCCGATCACCGGCAGCCTGATGAGCGGCGGCCAGTTCGGCGCTGATGGCGGCTTTATCAAGTCGCTGGTGATTGACGGCACTACCTATACCTACGATCCGAAGGGCAACGGCGGTGCGGGGTCTTATGCCACCAGCGGTGCGGCGGACCGGGGCACCTTCGATACCGGCACCAACAGCATTACCGTGAAGACGGCGATAGGCGGCAGCATCGTGGTTAACATGGATACCGGCGACTTTACCTACACGCCGCCCAAAGACACCGGCAGTGGCCAGGTCGAGCAGATCGGCTTCGTGGCCAGTGACAACGATGGCGATACCGCCAGTGCCAACCTTGTGATCAACGTCTACGCCAACACCGCGCCAGTGGCCGGAGCCGACCATATCATCAGCAACATTCTGTCGAGCAGCATCACCGTGCCCGCCGAAGCACTGCTGGCCAATGATAGCGACACCAACCATGATCGCCTCAGCGTGCCTTCGACGACCACCTTCGATACTGGCTGGGCGGCAAAAGGAGCAGGCTTCACCGTGGGCAGCGCGACACCGCCGACAGTTACCTTCAATGGCACCAACAACAGTAGCGGTAACCAGTTGCGGGACCTGCCGCGCAGTGCCTTCAGAGGCCCGGCCAATGCCATGACGGCGGCACTGGTTGTCAGTGGCTACCTGGGGGCAGTGACCACGGCCAATGCCAACGATGAGGACGTATTGACCGTTACCCTTAAAAAAGGCGAGACGCTGACACTCGATCACAACCTGGCGGCTGGCAACATCCTGATGGAATGGAAGGACGAAAGTGGTAGCTACCAGACCATCGCCGACGGCGGCTCCTTCACTGCCAGCCATGCCGGCCTCTACAGTATCCACCTGGTCAACCTCACCAATACGTCAGGCAGCAACACCAACGCGGCTGAGAACTACGCGTTGACCATGACCGTCGACTATTCCAACGCCCAGAATGAAACTGCCTACGGTACCTATACCGTCAGCGACGGACATGGTGGCAGCAGCACCGGCAATGTCGACATCGTTTATCAGGAGGGCAATACCCTCACCGGTACCAGCGGCGACGATACCCTGCTGGCAGGCGCTGGCAATGACACCCTCAATGCCGGGGCGGGTAACGACGTACTGATCGGCGGGGATGGCAACGACTTCCTCTACGGTGGCGATGGCAATGACCTGTTGATCGGTGGCGCCGGCAACGACCTGCTCGACGGTGGCGCGGGTATCGACACCGCCAGCTACGCCAGTGCCGGCAGTGCGGTGACGGTCAACCTGAGCACGGTCGGTGCACAGAACACCGGGGGTGCCGGAACCGACACCCTGGTGGCAATCGAGAACCTGATCGGCTCGGACTATAACGACAATCTGACCGGTAACGACAACGCCAACGTGCTCAACGGCGGCCTGGGCAACGACACCCTGATCGGCGGTGGCGGCGACGATGTGTTGATCGGTGGCCCGGGCAACAACACCCTGACCGGCGGGACCGGCAGTGATACCTTCCTCTATCAGCAGGGCAACACCGGGCACGATGTGGTCACCGACTTTACCCCCGGCACCGATCACCTGGACCTGTCGCAACTGCTGCAGGGTGAGAATCCGACGACCGCGTCGCTGGATGATTACCTGCACTTCAAGGTCACCGGCAGTGGCGCCAGCGTGGTGTCGACCATCGAGGTCAGCTCGGTGGCAGGCGCGGCGCCGACCCAGACCATTGATCTGGCAGGGGTCAACCTGGCCCAGCACTATGGGGTTACGGCAGGTGCGGGCGGGGTGATTGCGGCGGGGCAGGACACGGCGACGATCATCAACGGCATGCTCAATGATCATTCGTTGAAGGTGGATACCGTATGACCCTGCAGGTCTGAGGGCTAGTGCCTCAGGATGGGCGCCGCAGGGTCTTCTGGCGCAAGATGTAGATGCTCACCAGCACCGCGCTGGTGAGCATGAAGCCCCGCGCCCAGATCAGCGGCACCAGGTAGCAGGACAAGCCGATGCTCAGCCACATCAGGCCGATGGCGTAGATTTTGCCTTTGAGGGGAATGCCTTCACCACTGAGGTAGTCACGAATCCACGGCCCGAGCCTGGGGTGGTTGACCAGCCAGTGATGGAAGCGCGGCGAGCTGCGCGCAAAGCACGCAGCGGCCAGGAGCAGGAACGGGGTGGTCGGCAATACCGGCAGGAAGATCCCGATCACCCCCAGCGCGACGCTGAGCCAGCCGGTGGCCAGCAGCAGGTAGCGCATGGACGCCGACTCAGTGGTGGCGAGGCTTGAGCAGGGCTGGCTTCTCTTCCGGGGCGTGCAGCAGCAGGTACAGCGCGGTCAGCGCTTCCGGTATCTGCACGATCATGTCGTCCATCAGGTTGGCATCGCTGGCGATGTCGGCGAACTCAGGCTGCTCATCGAACAGACCGGAACCGACCATGATCGGCAGGAGCATCTCGCTGACTTCTTCTTCAGCCGATTCGAACCAGGCCTCTTCGCGCAGGAACACGCCCTCCATGAAGCCGATGCACCAGCCGCGCAGGTCGGAGTCGTCCGGCTCGTCACCCAGGTCGAGGTCGCATGGCAGCTCGAACTCTTCGTCGCTGGCCAGCTGGCGGGCGATGTGAGCTTTGAGGGCGAGCAGGGTGCCTTCGATGGCTTCGCGCTCGGCGTCGTCCTTGTAATGCGGCTCTTCGGCGAACAGGGCGTCGATCCATTCGCGGTCCGGGACCGACTCAGCACAGATCGACAGCGCGGTCATGTAGCCGTGGGCGGCAACGTAGTCCAGCGCCTCTTCGTGCAGCTCGTCGGCGTCGAGAAAGGCTTGCAGGCGGGTCAATTGCTCGGCGAAGGACATTACGGGGCTACCTTGGGAATAAACGATACTGAATTCTAGCACCTTGCAGCGCAAACGAGGCAAAGGAAGACGTCTATCGCAGAGCATCCTGCAAGGCCGCAGGCTCCGGTATAATGCCCGGCTTTTATCCTAGGGCCCTTGCAACTCGGGGGTCGGGTAAAAGCCGCTTACGCATTTTCGGGTGTCGCCAGCGGGTTTTTCGTCCAGCCTGTGCCCAGGATGGTTCTGCGATTTTTGGAGTTTTTATGCTCGAACAGGCTCAGCGCGTCCTCAAGGACATCTTCGGTTACGACAGTTTTCGGGGTCGCCAGGGTGCGATCATCGAATGCGTGGCCAAGGGTGGCGATGCGCTGGTCCTGATGCCTACCGGCGGCGGCAAGTCGCTGTGTTTCCAGGTGCCGGCCCTGTTGCGCCCGGGCCTGGCGGTGGTGGTGTCGCCGTTGATCGCGCTGATGGACGACCAGGTGGCGACCCTCGATGAGCTGGGTGTGGCCGCTGCCTCGCTGAACTCCACCCTCAGTGCCGAGCAGCAGCGCGAACTGGCCGGGCGTATCCGCCGCGGCGAGGTTAAGATGCTCTACCTGGCCCCCGAACGCCTGGTGCAGCCGCGCATGCTCGACTTCTTGCGCACCCTCGACATCGCCCTGTTCGCCATCGACGAAGCCCACTGTGTATCGCAATGGGGCCATGACTTCCGTCCCGAGTACCTGCAACTGGGGCAACTGGCCGAACTGTTCCCCAATGTGCCGCGCATCGCCCTGACGGCCACCGCGGACATGCGCACCCGTGAAGAAATCGTCACCCGCCTGCACCTGCAGAACGCCGAGCGCTTCCTGTCGAGCTTCGACCGGCCGAATATCTTTTACCGCATCGTGCCCAAGGAGCAGCCGCGCAAGCAGTTGCTGGCGTTCCTCGGCGAGCGGCGCGGCAACGCCGGTATCGTTTATTGCCTGTCGCGCAAGAAGGTCGATGACGTCGCCGCCTACCTGTGCGAGCAGGGTTTCCCGGCCTTGCCGTACCATGCCGGCCTGCCTGCCGAGACCCGCGCCTCCAACCAGCGGCGCTTCCTCAACGAGGAAGGCCTGATCATGGTCGCCACCATTGCCTTCGGCATGGGCATCGACAAACCTAACGTACGCTTTGTTGCCCACCTCGACCTGCCCAAGTCGCTCGAGGCCTATTACCAGGAAACCGGCCGCGCCGGTCGTGACGGCCTGCCTGCCGATGCCTGGATGGCCTATGGGTTGCAGGACATGGTGATGCTCAAGCAGATGTTGCAGAACTCCGAAGGCGACGAGCGCCACAAGCGCATCGAGCAGCACAAGCTCGACGCCATGCTCGCCCTGTGCGAAGAAACCCGCTGCCGCCGCCAGACCCTGCTCAATTATTTTGACGAAGAGCTGCCGCAGCCGTGCGGGCATTGCGACAACTGCATCGATGGCGTGCAGACCTGGGATGCCACCGAGCCTGCGCGCCAGGCGCTGTCGGCGGTGTATCGCACCGGTCAGCGCTATGGCGTCGGCCACCTGGTGGATGTACTGCTGGGGCGCGACAACGAAAAGATCCGCAATTTCGGCCACGAGAAGCTGGCCGTGTACGGCGTTGGCAAGGACCGCTCCGAGCACGACTGGCGTTCGCTGTTCCGTCAGCTGGTCGCCCGTGGCCTGGCCGACATCGACCTCGAAGGCTATGGCGGCCTGCGCCTGTCCGACACGTGCCGGCCGTTGCTGCGCGGTGAAGTCAGTCTCGAACTGCGCAAAGATCTGAAGCCACAAACCAGTAGCAAGGGTTCCAGCAGTGGCGGCAGCCCGGCCAGCCAGCTGGTGCGTGGCGAAGAGCGCGAACAATGGGAAGCCTTGCGCGCGCTGCGGCGCAAGCTGGCCGAAGAGCACGGTGTACCGCCGTATGTGATCTTCCCCGACTCGACCCTGCTGGAGATGCTGCGCAGCCAGCCCACCAGCCTCAGCGAGATGGGCCGGGTCAGCGGCGTCGGTGCGCGCAAGCTGGAACGTTACGGCGAAGCCTTCCTCGAAGTGCTGGGTGGCGGCGTCGAGGCGCCGAAAATCGTCACCGACCTGCGCCACGAGCTGGTCAGCCTGGCCCGCGCCGGCATGACTCCGATGCAGATCGCCGGGCAACTGAGCTGCAGCGAAAAGAACGTCTACAGCCTGCTTGCCGAAGCCATTGGCCGCCAGGAGCTGTCGCTGGACCAGGCCCTGGACCTGCCGGAAGACCTGTTGGGCGAAGTCCAGGATGCCTTCCTCGATGGTGAAGGCGAGTTGCCGCCGGTGTCAGCGATTGCCGAGCAGTTTGGCGGGCGAGTGCCCGAAGGCGTGTTGTATTGCGTACGGGCTGCGCTGGCTGCCGAATTCGAGATGTAAACCCGGCTTTGTCATCATTTATAACGATTATCGAACCACCTGCAGCTGTATGAGTCTTGCCTGTGGCTCAAGGTCATGGTTAGCTGACTAATAATTAGTTCTGATGATGAGTTTCTCTATGCCGTTGACCGACCAACACAAATTCGGGATGCAGCTGGCACATATGTCCCGCGGCTGGCGCGCTGAACTGGATCGGCGCCTGGCCGGGCTCAACCTGTCCCAGGCCCGCTGGCTGGTGCTGCTGCACTTGGCCCGTTTCGAAGAGCCGCCGACCCAGCGCGAGCTGGCCCAGAGTGTTGGCGTCGAAGGCCCGACCCTGGCGCGCCTGCTCGACAGCCTGGAAACCCAGGGTCTGGTTCGCCGCCAAGCGGTGCTGGAAGACCGCCGGGCAAAAAAAATCCTTCTCTGCCCGCCGGCCAAGCCACTGATCGACCAGATCGAAACCATTGCAAACGCCTTGCGCGCCGAGCTGTTCGTCGGTGTCGACGAAGAGGAGCTGCGCATTTGCATGCGCGTCCATGCGCGGATCCTGGCCAACCTGGAAAAGTCCTGATCACACCCTCAGAAGGTGTGACCCAGGTTCAGGTACATCGCCTTCTGATTCTCGCTGTTTGCCCCGTAGCTGAAGTTCAGCGGCCCCAGGGGCGTCTCGAAACCGACGAAGATGCTGGCTGCATTGATGTAGCCACTGTCGAACTCGTTGTCGTTGTTCCAGGCCCGGCCGCGTTCCAGCGAGCCGCCCAGGTACAGCGGGAAGTCCAGCGGCAGGTAGGCGCGCGGGGTCAGGCGGCGGTAATACACTACGCGCATCAGGCTGACGTTTTGCCCGGACACCGAATCCTGGCGAAAGCCCGACAACTGCCGGGCGCCGCCGAGCACGAAGCTTGAGGTGACCACCTCGGCATCATCCAGGGTCCTGCCGTAGCGTCCGCCTACCACCCAGGTGTTGGGGCCGCTGCTCATGGCCTTGTCGATGTTCAAATCCCACTGTCGATAGCGCTGGTCAGAGCCCAGGTTCGGGTCGTACTGGCGCAAGGTCAGGTTGATGTCCTCGCCGCTGTGGGGGAAGTAGACGTTGTCGAGTGTGTCGAACGAGTACTTGAGCTCGTAGAAGCCTTCGTTGAAATTGACCTTGGGCAGGTCCTGGTCACCGATGCGCACCTCGGCCTGGCCCCAGGCCTGGCCGACGCCAAAGCGCACCTCGCCGTTGTTACCGATCTGCCGGCCGAGGTTGAGGCCGAAGCCGTAGCGCTCCAGACGGTACTCGGCAATCGGGTCGTCGTCCAGGGTGGCCTCGATGTTCTGCGAGCCGAGGTCGATGTACGGCGCGATGAAGTAGCGCGAGCCGGCATCCAGCGGCTGGTAAAACTCGCTATACAGCTCTTGCTGGTCGCCGATTTGCGCGCGGGTCAGCCATTCGGCGCCGAGCGTGTTGATGCCGTTGACCCGGTAGCTGGCGCCGATGTTGAAGGCGCTGTCGCCGCGCATGTCGTCCGACAGGTTCAGGCCCAGGCGCAGGTAGTCGGTGCCGCCGCGACGGCCGCGGGCGTTGATTACCAGGGTGTTGTCGTCACCCTTGTGGACCACGCGGTACTGCACCCGGTCGAAGTAATCGAGGCCGTACAGGGTACCCATGTCGGTCTGCAGGCGGCCCAGTTCCAGTGGCTCGCCGATGGGTTGGCGAATGTAGTAGCGGATCACGTCGTCGCTGACTTTCGAATCGTTCTCGATACGGATCGCGGTGATTACCGGGGTGCGCTGGCTCGGCGAGCGCGCGGCCAGCAGTTCGCCGTCGCTGGCTTGTGGACGCTTGAGCACCGCCAGGCGCGCATCCAGGGCGCGGGCGGCGCGGTAGCCGGCGTCGATCATATCCTGGGCGCGGCCGAAGTCGGTGACGCCAAAGCTCGACAGCGGTGGCTGGATGAGAATGTCGTCGCGGTGCAGGGCCGCCAGTTGCTCTTCGGAGTTGCGCCGGGTCATCAGGGTGATTGACTGGTTGAGCACATCGACCACGGTCGCCAGCTGCTTGCGGCTGCGCAGCGGGGTACCGATATCGACGACGATGGCCACATCCACGCCCATCTCGCGGGCGACATCCAGGGGGATGTTGTCGACCATGCCGCCATCGACCAGCAGCCGGCCATCCAGCTCGACCGGGGCGAATACCGCCGGGATCGACATGCTGGCGCGAATCACCTGGGGCAGGTGGCCACGGCGAAATACCACCTTTTCGCCGCTGGCGATGTCGGTGGCCACGGCGCGGAAGGGAATCGGCAGCTTGTCGAAGTCGCGGGTGTCGCTGGTGTGGGCGAGCATGCTTTCCAGCAACAGCGCCAGGTTCTGGCCCTGGATCACCCCTAGCGGCAGGCCCAGGCTGCCGTCGTCGCGAAAGCTGAGCTTTTGTTTGACGAGAAAGTCGCGGTCATCCTGCTTGCGCCGGAACGGCACGTCCTTGCGCGGCGGCGCGTCGGACAGCGCCTGCTGCCAGTCGATGTTCAACGCAAGTTTCTCAAGTTCGTCGATCTTGTAGCCGGAGGCGTACAGGCCGCCGACCACCGCGCCCATGCTGGTGCCGGCAATTGCATCGACCTTGATACCCTGTTCTTCCAGGGCCTTGAGCACGCCGATATGGGCCAGGCCACGGGCAGCACCGCCGGAGAGCACCAGGCCGACTTTCGGTCGGGGCGCTTCGGCTGCCAGCAGCGGGAAAGAAACGAACATCAGCAGCAGGGATAACAGCAGGCGGTGCATCATGGCTCTCGGAGCGAAGGCTAAAGACCGCTAGTATAAGCGCGCCCACCTGTCAGGAGACCTTCAGTATATGTCCGCGCATAAACCGGAAATTGTCATTACCTACTGCACCCAGTGCCAGTGGCTGCTGCGTGCCGCCTGGCTGGCCCAGGAACTGCTGAGCACCTTCAGCGACGATCTGGCGCGGGTGGCCCTTGAACCCGCCACCGGCGGTACCTTCCGTATTACCTGCGACGGCGTGCAGATCTGGGAGCGCAAGGCCGATGGCGGCTTCCCTGAAGCCAAGGTGCTCAAGCAGCGCGTGCGCGACCAGATCGACCCGCAGCGCGATCTTGGCCACAACGACCGGCCCTGACCTTCAGCCCTTGGCGAGCGCAGCCTTGCCTACTTGATTGCTGGCCGCCAGGCGGCTGGAAATAACGATGGCCAGAATGATCAGCACACCGCCCATGAGCATGCGCAAGGTCGGGGTTTCGGCGAAGATCAACCAGGCCATGGCGATGCCGTAGACCGGCTCCAGGGCAAACACCACGGCGGCGGTGCGTGCCTTGATTACCGCCAGGCTGGCGACGAACAGGCTGTGGGCGACACCGGTGCAGAACACCCCGAGCAGGCCGATCCACAGCCAGTCCATGGCGCTGACGCTGCCCAGCGCTGGTGCTGCTGCCGGCAGCAGGCACAGGGCGACCACAGCGTTCTGGCACAAGGCTGCCTGCACCGCCGGGATCCGCCCGGAGCCGGCGCGGTTGGTCAATGACAGCAGCGAAAACAGCAGGCCTGACAGCAGCGCCCAGAGCAGCCCGCCGGTGGCCTGGCTGGCCAGGTCGAAGTCCGGGGTTACCAGCACCAGGCCGAGGCTCACCAGCAGCACCAGGACGATCTCGTTGTTGCGGATGCGCTCGCGAAACAGCAGCCCTTCAAGGATCACGGTAAAGGCCGGGAAGCTGGCAAAACCGAGGGTGGCGATGGCGACACCGGCAACTTTCACCGCGATGAAAAAACTTACCCAGTGCCCGGCCAGCAGCACGCCGCCGAGCAGCAGGCGGCGCCAGTCTTGAGCTTGCAGGGGCTGCCAGGCCTTGCGCGCAAAGCCTGCGAACACGGTCAATGCCAGCACGGCGAAGGCGGCCCGGCCGAAGACGATGATCGCAGGCGCGGCGCTGGCCAGTTTGCCGAACACGCCGGTGAGGCCGAAAAACAGTGCGCCGATGTGCAGGGCGCCGAGGGCAGTACGGTGATTCATGGTGGTCCTTGTCATAGAGCAGGGCAGCGGCGCCAGTTTACGGGGGCGGCGCTGGCACTGTCTGTCGCGGTCCTCGCGTCAATTGTCGGCAGAATCGCGGCGCAGGGCACCGGGTGTGCGGCCAAAGGCCTTGAGCATGGCGGCGGCAAAAGCGCTTTGCGAGCTGTAGCCGACCTGGCAGGCAATTTCGCCGATCGGCAAGCGGGTGTCGCGTAGTAGCTGCCGTGCGCGCAGCAGGCGTCGCTGGCGCACATAGTCCATGGGCGTGAGCCCGCATTCAGCCATGAACCGCGCATGCAGGCGCGCGCTGGAAAGCCCGGCCAGGCGCGCCAGGTCGGCCACTTGCAGCGGGTAGGCGGCGTTCTGCTCGATATGGGCGTCGAAGCGGGCGTAGGGCAGTGTGGTTGTAGGCGCAACGGGCGCCGCGCCGCCGTTCAGGCTGGCCAGCAGCAACACCGCACCTTGCTGGGCAATCAGTGGATCGTTGATCGGGCTGGCCGCCAGCCAGTCGACCAACTGCTGCTGGCGATGGTCCAGGTTCAATGGCCCGGCCCGTTCGAGCAGGCGCTGGCTGGCGTCCAGGTGCGCGCCCAGGCTCTGGCCCAGCCAGTTGTCGACCGGCACGTCCAACACCAGGCAATCGCTACCGACGGTACTGCCGCAGGTGTGATGGCTGCCGGCCGGGACCACCATCAGGTCCTGGCGCTCCAACTGCGCGCCGCGGCCTTCGACCTCGAATTCCAGGCGCCCGCGCAGGCCGAACACCAGTTGCGGGTGGTCGTGGCTATGGGCGATCAGGTCGTGGCGATAATGGCGCAGGGAAAGTATCGGGGCGCGGCTCATCGAAGGGTCCTCCGGCAATCGCAGCAGTGTACAGGCAAGCAGGCGGGCCGGGCATGTCATCAGACCGACACCTGGCGGTCACGCTCGATTCACCGCTGCTTGGCAAGCTGGCGCAAACCTTCCCGGAGCCTGCCGATGACCCGTGCCGAGCTTGCCAGACCCTCGCGTAAACAGCGCGTACGCACCCTGTGGATATCGGACGTGCACCTGGGTACCCGGGATTGCCAGGCCGAACACCTGTCGCAGTTTCTCAAGGGCTACCAGGCCGACCGCATCTACCTGGTCGGTGACATCATCGATGGCTGGAAGCTGCGCGGCGGCATTTACTGGCCCCAGGCGCATACCAACGTGATCCGTCGCCTGCTGACCATGAGCAAGCGCGGCACCGAGGTGATCTACGTCACTGGCAACCACGACGAATTCCTGCGCCGCTATTCCAAGCTGGTGCTGGGCAATATTCAGCTGGTCGACCAGGCCGAGCACCTGACCGCAGATGGCCGGCGCCTGCTGGTGATTCATGGCGACCAGTTCGACGTGATCACCCGTTATCACCGCTGGCTGGCGTTCCTCGGCGATTCGGCCTACGAGTTCACCTTGACCCTCAACCGCTGGCTCAATCACTGGCGTGCACGCTATGGCTACGGCTACTGGTCGTTGTCGGCGTATCTCAAGCACAAGGTCAAGACCGCGGTCAGCTTTATCAGCGACTTCGAAGAGGCCATCGCCCATGAATGCGTCAAGCGCGGCTTTCACGGCGTGGTCTGCGGGCACATACATCATGCCGAGATCCGCAAGGTCGGCGAGGTGGATTACCTCAACTGTGGGGATTGGGTCGAATCGTGCACGGCACTGATCGAGCACTGGGACGGCAGCATCGAGCTCTACCGCCTGGCCGACGCCCAGGCCGAAGCCGCCCGGCGCCTGGCCGGGCTGGAGGAGCTGGTGGATTCAGGCAGTGGCGGCGGGTTGCTCTAGCGCGGCCTTGTAGATCGATTGCCGGGGCTTGGCGAACAGGCGCTGCAGCATCGGCTCGAAGAAGCTCAGGGGTAGGCTGTCGTAGCCCGGATCGAAGGCGGCGGCATCATAGCGGGCGCAGAACTCGATGGTTTGCTGATATTGCGGATGGCCCTGGAATTGCTCGCGCAGGTGCCGGTCCATGCCCAGGTGGTGGAAGAAGTAGTAGCCCTGGAAGACCCCGTGTTTTTCTACCATCCACAGGTTTTCCGGGCTGATAAAGGGCTTGAGGATGGCGGCGGCAATGTCCGGGTGGTTGTAGCTGCCCAGGGTATCGCCGATGTCGTGCAGTAGCGCGCACACCACGTACTCTTCATCGCGTCCGTCACGCCAGGCGCGGCTGGCGGTTTGCAGGGAGTGGCTCAGGCGGTCGATGGGGAAGCCGCCGAAGTCGCCGTCAAGCAGGCGCAGGTGCGCCACGATACGATCGGCCAGCTGGCTGGCATAGGCCCTGAAGTCCTCGGCGATGATCGCCCAGTCCTGTTCGGTACCATCCTGCATATGGTTGAAACGGGCCTGCTGGTTCATCGGCGCTCCGAAACGCGGGGTTTCAGGGCACTCTACCTGTACCGTTGGTCGGGGCAGTGGCCGCGCGGGACGGGTTTCTGACCTTGCGGGCCGAAAATCAGAAGCTGACCTTGCCGCGCAGCATATCGCGGTACATGGCGAAGTCGCCGATCAGGCTGTACAGCGGATGCTTGAAGGTGGCGGGGCGGTTTTTTTCAAAGAAGAAGTGCCCAACCCAGGCAAAGCCATAGCCGGCAAAGGGCAGTGCCAGCAATAGCAACCAGTTGCCGCTGCCCAGGGCAAAGGCGAGAACGGCGATGACCAGGCTGGTACCGACGAAATGCAGGCGACGGCAGGTGGGATTACTGTGCTCACCCAGATAATAGGGGTAGAACTCGGCAAAACTGCGAAATTGCTGAGGGCTGTTCACGACACTGCTCCAGAGTCTGGTCGATCTGACGAAGATACACGGCGTGGAGCCTGATCTGAGTCTAGAGTGAGTAACACTACAGAGCAGTGACAATAGGCGCCAATTGAGTATCCTTTGAGTTCGCCGCAGGAGCGGCTTGTCGGTAACAAAAGAAGCCAGCCATGAGCGAAAGAACCACTTCAGCAAGCTGGGCATCAGGGATCGTCAAGGCACTCGAACTGGAAGGGCTCGATTGCCGTGCCATGTTCAAGCAACTTGGCCTGGATTTCACCGCGCTGGACGACCCCGACGCACGTTTCACCCAGGACTCCATGACCCGCCTCTGGCAACTGGCGGTCGATCTTTCCGGTAACCAGGCAATCGGCCTGAACATGGCGCGGGTGGTGCGTCCGGCGTCGTTTCATGTGGTTGGCTACGCGCTGATGTCGAGCCGCACCCTGGCCGAAGGTTTCGAGCGGCTGGTGCGTTATCAACGGATCATCGCCGAAAGTTCCGACCTGAGTTTCCGCCTTGAACCCGACGGCTATGCGCTGATTCTGACCGTCCATGGCGATCACCTGCCGCCCACCCGGCACAGCGCCGAAGCTTCGCTGGCTTGCGCCCTGGCGCTGTGCAGTTGGCTCAGCGGGCGGGTGATCCAGCCGCGCCGGGTGCTGGTCCAGGGGCCGCAGCCCAAGGACCTGGCACCCTACAAGACTGCTTTCCATGCCCCGCTGGTGTTCAGTGCACCCTACGATGCGCTGGTGTTCGAGCGCGCCGACATGGAGGCGCCGCTGCCAACCGCCAACGAGGCCATGGCCACGCTGCACGACCGTTTTGCCGGCGAATACCTGGCACGCTTCTCGGAAAGCCGGGTTACCCATCGCGCGCGCCAGGTGTTGTGCCGGGTCTTGCCCCAGGGCGAGCCCAAGCGCGAAACCATCGCCCAGGCCTTGCACCTGTCCCAGCGCACCTTGCAGCGGCGTTTGCAGGAAGAGGGCACAAGCTTTCAAACGCTGCTGGACGATACCCGTCGCGAGCTTGCCGAGCAGTACCTGGCGCAAGCCAACATGACCCTGCTGGAGGCCGCCTACCTTCTGGGGTTCGCCGACCCGAGCAATTTCTTCAGGGCGTTTCGCCGCTGGTTCGATGTCACCCCGGGCGAGTACCGGGCGCGCTTGAACGGGGCCGCAGCGGCCCCGCTAGAGGGTGAGCCGGTCAGTGACGCCAGAACGCCGGCATGCACAGCACCAGCACCGTAATGATCTCCAGGCGCCCGAGCAGCATGCCGAAGGCCAGGATCCACTTGGCCGCATCCGGCAGGGTGGCGAAGTTGCCGGCCGGGCCGATGGTTTCGCCCAGGCCCGGGCCGACGCCCGACACGGTACTGGCGGCGCCGGTCAGTGCGGTCATCCAGTCGACACCCAGCAGCGACAGGGCCAGGGCGATGACGCAGATGGTGATGGCGAAGAAGAACGAGAAGGTCAGGATCGAACGCACGATCTCTTCATCGAGGCGGTGACCGTTGTACTTCTGCTTGATCACCGCCCGTGGGTGAATCAGCTGGTTCAAGTTGGCCTTGAGCAGGATATAGGCCACCTGGAAGCGGAAGATCTTGATGCCGCCGGCGGTCGAGCCCGAGCAGCCGCCGACGAAGCCCAGGTAGAAAAACAGCATCAATGAGAAGTTGCCCCACAGGCTGTAGTCGCCCAAGGCGAAGCCGGTGGTGGTGACCACCGAGGTGACGTTCAGGGCTACATGGCGCAGGGCATCGAGCCAGTGCAAGTTGGTGGTGGCCCAGTACCAGGTGCCGAGCACCAGCCAGGTCGCCACCAGCATCGCCAGCAAGCCTTGGACCTGCTGGTCCTTGATCAGCGCCTTGCGGTTGCCACGGATGGTCGCCACGTACAGGGCGAACGGCAAGCTGCCAAGAATCATCACCACCACTGCCACCCAGTGCACCGCCGGCATGTCCCACTTGGCCAGGGACTGGTCGGAGGTGGAAAAACCGCCAGTGGAAATCGCCGACATGGCGTGGTTGATCGCGTCGAAGGGGTTCATCCCGGCCAGCCAGAAGGCCAGGGCGCCGAGGCTGGTGATGCCGATGTACACCAGCACGATCGACTTGGCGACCATGTGCGAGCGCGGCATGACCTTTTCCGAACGGTCCGAGGACTCGGTCTGGAACAGGCGCATGCCGCCGATGCGCAGCAGCGGCAGGATCGCCACAGCCATGGCGATAAAGCCGATACCACCGAGCCAGTGCAGCAGCGAGCGCCACATCAGGATGCCTGGCGACATGTTGTCAAGGCCGCTGAGTACGGTGGCGCCGGTGGCGGTGATGCCGGACATGCTTTCGAAAAAGGCGTCGGTGTAGCTGATGTGCTGGGTCAGCAGGAACGGCAGGGCGGCGAAGATGCACACCACCAGCCAGCTGCTGACCGTCAGCAGGTACATGTCCCGTGGGCGCAGGTGCACGTGCTCGGGGCGGCCCTGGATGACCAGGGCCAGGCCTGCGATAAAGGTGATCATGCTGGCCCAGAGGAACGACGGCAGGTCGCCCGTGCGGTCGAAGATCACCAGGGTGGCCATGGGCACGACCATGCTGATCGCCAGGGTGATCAGGAAGATGCCGATGATAAAACCAATGATCCTTAAGGTCGGCAACGCCATGTGATCTGCTCTGACTCGAAACGGAAGGGCGCCATTCTACCTATGGACCTTTTTAAGTAAACGCTAGAATAGCCCGACATTTATCCACAAGGGGTAGCCAATGGAGGCTCTCGACGCATTGCTCAACCGTGTTTCGGTTCCACGTCTGCTGGATCCGGCACCCAATGCCGCACAACGCGAGGCGCTGTTTCAGGCCGCCCTGCGTGCGCCAGACCACGGCCAGCTGCGGCCCTGGCGCTTCCTGACGATCGAAGGCGAGGCACGGGCCAAGCTTGGCGAACTGCTCGCCGAAGCAGTAAAACTCAATGGCGAGACTGGCCAGGCGGCACTGGACAAGGCCCGGGCCATGCCATTGCGGGCGCCATTGTTGGTGGTTGTAGTCGCGCGCCTGCAGGATCACTTCAAGGTGCCGGCATCCGAGCAGCGCCTGGCAGCCGGTTGCGCGGCCCACGGTATTCTGCTTGCGGCCCATGCCCAGGGTATTGGTGCGGTATGGCGTACCGGTGAGCTTTCGTACAGCAAGCACGTGGCCAAGGGGCTGGGGCTGGCGGACAACGAAGAGATCATCGCCTTTTTGTACCTGGGTACGCCGCAGAACGAACCGCGTACCGCGCCGGTGCTGGCGACGGCAGATTTTGTCAGCGCCTGGGAGTAGCAGGGGGGTTAAGGCCTCATCGCGGGGCACGTCGAGGCGTCGCACCGCCGCTCCCACAATGGAGGAGCGGGCTTGCCCCGCGAAGCTACATTGAGTCAGGCCTTGCCAGTGGCAACTCCAGCCTGGCCACAAACCCGCCTTGCGGGTGATTGCCCAGGCTCAGGTTGCCGCCGTGGCGCGCCGCCGCCTTGCGCGCAATGGCCAGGCCCAAACCGTGCCCTGCGGCGCTTTGCCCGGGCGCCCGGTAGAACGGCTCGCCCAGTTGCGCCAGGTGCTCTGCCGCCACTCCCGGCCCGTGGTCACGCACGCTCAGTACAATCTTGTCGTTATCGCGCACACCGGTGATTTCTATCGGCTGCCCGGCCGGGTTGAAACGCACGGCGTTGCGCAGCAGGTTGTCCAGCGCCCGCTCCAGCAGGGTCGGCCAACCTTGCAGGTTGAGCCCAGTCTCATGGTGTAACTGGAACTCCTGTTCGGGCGCTGCCAGTTGCGCGTCCTTGTGCACTGAGACCAACAGGGTGTCCAGGTCCACAGGCTCTGCCCGCGCTTGTTCGGCATCGACCCGGGCCAGTACCAGAATCTCACTGATCAGCGCTTCGAGGCGGTCGCACTCGCGGGTCAGGCGCGGCCACAGGGCCTGGCGCTGCTCGGGCTCGGCACGTTCGGCCAGGGCCAGGGCAATGCGCAGGCGCGCCAGCGGTGAGCGCAGTTCATGGGATACGTCCCGCAACAGCTGGCGTTGGCTGCCAATCAGGCTCTGCAATCGTGCGCCCATGCGGTTGAAATCGTTGGCCAGGACGCCGAATTCATCGCGGCGGTTGGCCAGGCGCGCCAGGCTGTTCTGCTGGTAGGTGGTCTGCCCCAGGTCATGTACGGCGCCGCGCAGGCGGCTCAGCGGGCGGGTAATCGACAAGGTCACCAGCAAGCTGAACAGGGTCAGCACCACCAGGGCAATGCCTAAGGCACTCAAGGGCCAGAGCAGGCTGTCGCGGTGCCAGGCGTCGAGTTCCGGGTGTGGGATGCGATAGATCAGCAGGTAGGTCTCGCCGCTGTCGGGGCTGGTGTATTCCTCGGTAAGCCGTCGCCACGGCAGGTGCCGCTCATCATTGTGCCGGCGCGCCTCAAAGGCGGCGGCGCGACGCGGGAAGGTGCCGGGCACCACCGCATCGCCACTGTCATTGAGTACTTGCACGTCGATGTTGTAGCGGCGCTTGCGGTGTTCCAGGTAGCGCTGCGCGTACTCCGGCCCTTGCTGTTCATAGTGCTGGGTCCAGTTCTTGGCCAGGGTGTTGAGGCCCGGGTGGCGGCTGAGAATCCAGGCATCCTGGTTCAGCATATGGCCGAGCAGGATCGACAGCCCGGCAACCAGGGCGATGGCCAGCCAGAAACTGGCCAGGATGCGCCAGAACAGTGAACGCAAAAGAGGCACCTCTAACGGAAAAAGCCCGGCCTGCTGGGGCAGGCCGGGCGGATGGCAGACAGCTTACTGGGCCTTGTCGGCTTTTTCAGCTTTCCAGGCTTTGAACTCTGCCCATTCGGCATTGCGTTCATCCTGTTTCTTCGTCATTTCGTCGAACTGCTTTTGCTGGTCGGGTTTGAGCAGGGCGCGAATTTCCGACTGAGTCTTGTCTTTCTTGGCCTTGAGTTCGTCTTTCAGGGCCTTCTGGTCAGCGGCCGGGAGTTTTTCCAGGTAGCGCTGGGTGATTTCGTGGCGGCTTTTCATCTGCTCGCCCATCAGCTTGCCGATCTGCTGGCGCTGTTCGCGGCTCAGGTCCAGCTGGGCGAAAGGCGCTCCACCGCGGTGGTGCTCGCCGTGGCGCGGGCCGCCGCCATCAGGCATGGCCATGGCGACAGTAGGCAGGGCGGCGGCGAACATCAGGGCGATAAGGGTCTTGCGCATGGTGACTCTCCTTTCTGAGGCCGGTCGTTACCGGATGTGCCCAGTTTAGGGAGATCAAGGTCAGCGGCGGTCAGGCAAGGGTAAAGCTTGGGTAAAGATGCCGGCGCGCCTTGCTGACATTACAGGCTGTAGTAGTAGCCGCGGCTGCGCAGGGCAACGATGCGCGGGCGGCCGTCGGCGTGCGGGCCGATTTTCTTGCGCAGGTTGCTGACGTGCATGTCCAGGCTGCGGTCGTACAGGGTCAGCTTGCGGCCCAGGGCAATCTGCGCCAGTTCCTGCTTGTCCAGCGGCTCGCCTGGCTGGCGCAGCAGGGCTTCGAGGATGCGGCTTTCGGAGAGGGTCAGGGTCAGTTCGTGCTCGTCGAGGCTGACCACGCCGCGGGCCGGGCTGAAGCACAGGTCACCGATCTCCACCTGGCTCGGCGTCGCGTTGGGGTGGCTGCGGCGCAGTACGGCGCGCAGGCGGGCGGTAAGTTCACGCGGATCGCAAGGTTTGGCCAGGTAGTCGTCGGCACCCAGTTCCAGGCCGAGAATCCGGTCCAGCGGTTCGCCGCGGGCCGAGAGCATCAGCACCGGCAGTTCGGCGTGCTCGCTGCGCAGTTGCTTGAGTAGCTCAAGACCGCTGCCGTCGGGCAGCATCACGTCGAGCACGACGGCGGCCGGCGCCTGTTCGGCCAGCGCCTTGCGGGCGCTGAGGCCATCGTGACAGGCACGTACCACGAAACCTTCCTGGGTCAGCCAGCTGCCGAGCAGCTCGCAGAGTTCCTGGTCATCATCAATCAGTAACAGCTCGCTCATGACTCACTCAATTCAACCATTGCCGACGCTTTCTGTGTCCGCCACTGGCAAAGATACCGCAGAGTGCCGCAAACAGGGCAACTGCGCCACCAATCAGGAACCATTGTTGCTGGTCGGTGATGAGTTTCGGCGCGGCGCTCGCCTGCAATTCCTTGAGCGCCAGCTTCAAGCGCTGGTTTTCCTGGCGCAAGCGGGTGAGCTGGGCGCTTTCGCGTTCGCTGTCGGCGTTGTGCAGTTGCTGGACCAGGGTGTCGCGCAGGCGCTCGCTTTCTTTCAGGCGTTGTTGCAGCTCGGTGATCTGGCTGCCGGCACTGAGCGATAGCGGGGTGCTGGAACCAGCGGGCTCCTCGGCCTGGGCCAATGGGGTCAGCAGCAACAGGCACAGCAGCAGGGACAACGGACCTTGACGCATCGGAACTCCTGATTCCATTGGATGGTTCAGGAGGTTGTCGGCCATCGGGCGAGAATAATGAGCAATTGCCAAGAGAAAGCTGCAACGGGCGGTGGGCCGACTCGGCCACCGCCCTACGGCATTACGGCAGGACTTGCTTGAACGGCTTGACGATGACGTTGGCGTAGACGCCGGCGGCAATGTACGGGTCGGCGTCGGCCCAGGCCTGGGCGGCGCTCAACGAGTCGAACTCGGCGACGATCAGGCTGCCGGTGAAACCTGCGGCGCCCGGGTCGTTGCTGTCAACGGCCGGGTGTGGGCCGGCCAGGACCACGTGACCTTGCTCCTTGAGCTGCTGCAGGCGTTCGATATGCGCCGGGCGCGCAGCCAGGCGTTTTTCCAGCGAATCGGCTACGTCTGTGGCAATGATGGCGTAAAGCATGTCATTCCTCGTGCTTGGGAGTAGAAGGCGGGGTGGTCGGGTCGCTGTCGTGCAGGTGACGGGACAGGTAGACACCCTGGGCCACCAGGAACAGCACGGTCATGCCCAGGCTGCCGAACACCTTGAAGTCGACCCAGAAGCTCTGGAAGGTGAAGGCGACAAACAGGTTGGCCGCGCCACAGAACAGGAAAAAGCCGATCCAGGCGATATTCAGGCGCGTCCATACCGGCTCCGGCAGGGTCAGGGCGTGACCCATGATGCGCTTGATCAGCACCCGGTCACCGATGAAGTGGCTGCCGGTGAAGGCCAGGGCGAACAGCCAGTTGACCACCGGTGCCTTCCATTTGAGGAAGGTTTCGCTGTGGAAGGCCAGGGTCAGGCCGCCGAACACCAGGCAGGCCACCAGGGTCAGCCACTGGCCTTTCTCCAGCTTGCGCTGGCGAATGAACAGGGCGCCGTAGACCACCAGCGAGCTGATGATCAGCATCGCCGTGGCGCTGTAGATGCCGCCCAGTTCGAAGGTGTGCCCGGCGAATTCGACGGCACGCGGTTCGAGCTTGTAGACGATGAAGAACAGGAGCAGCGGGATGAAATCGATGAATTGTTTCACAGTGGCAGCCAGAAGCAGGATGTGACGGCATAATAACAAACATCAATGACAGCGAAAGCGCCACCTATGAATGTTGATCTGCACTGCCACAGTACGGCCTCCGACGGCGCCTTGTCGCCAACGGTACTGGTCGCCCGGGCCCATGAGCACGGCGTGCGGATGCTCTCGCTGACCGACCACGACACCCTCGAAGGCCAGCTCGAAGCCCGCGCCGCCGCCCAGGCCCATGACATGCACTGGGTCAGCGGCATCGAGCTGTCGTGCACCTGGGGTGGGGCGACCATCCACGTGCTGGGCTACAACTTCCCCCTCGACGCCGCGCCGTTGCAGGCCGCCGTCGAGTCGCTGCACCGCGGTCGCTGGCTGCGCTCGGAAGAAATCGACCGGCGGTTGGCGCTCAAGGGCATGAAGGGCGCGCTGGACGGCGCCCGCGCCATCCAGCAGGAGCTGGGCGACAGCGGCAATGCCCCGGCGCGCCCGCATTTTGCCGAGTACCTGGTGCGTGCAGGCTACGTAAAAGACCGCGCCGAGGCGTTTCGCAAGTGGCTGGGGGCCGGCAAGCTGGGTGATGTGAAGCTGCACTGGCCGACCCTCGATGAGACCGTTCAGACCCTGCGCCAGTCCGATGCCTGGGTCAGCCTGGCGCACCCGATGCACTACGATTTAACCCGCAGCAAGCGCCGCCGGCTGATTGCCGACTATATTCAAGCAGGCGGGCAGGCGCTGGAAGTGGTCAACGGCATGATGCCGGCCGAACAGGTAGGCACTATGTCGATCCTGGCCCGTGAATTCGGTCTGCTGGCAAGTGCCGGCAGTGATTTCCATGGCCCTGGCACCTGGGGCGAGATCGGTGTCTACCGGCCATTGCCAGAGGACCTGCCACCACTGTGGCGCCGATTCAAACATGAGCAGCCTATCTCGGCAGTCTGAACAGGAAGAGAACGTGAGTCAGTTTTTCCAGATTCATGCGGAAAACCCGCAACCGCGCCTGATCAAACAGGCCGTCGAAATCATCCGCAAGGGCGGCGTGGTGGTCTATCCCACCGACTCTTCCTACGCCATGGGTTGCCAGATCGGCGACAAGAACGCCGTTGAGCGGGTTCGTCGCCTGCGCCAGCTCGACAAGAACCACAACTTCACCCTGATCTGCTGCGACCTGTCGCAAATGGGACTTTTCGCCAAGATCGACACCGCCACCTTTCGCCTGCTCAAGGCCCATGTGCCGGGGCCCTATACCTTTATCCTCAACGCCACCCGCGAAGTGCCGCGCCTGCTGTTGCACGAAAAGCGCCGCACCATCGGCCTGCGAGTGCCGTCCGACCCGATCGCCCTGGCACTGCTCGAAGAGCTCGGCGAGCCACTGATGAGCGTCAGTCTGATCATGCCCGGCGAGGACGAGCCGATGACCGACCCCTACGAGATCCGCCAGGCCCTGGAACACCATGTTGACCTGATCATCGATGGCGGCTTTGGTGATTTGAAGGCCTCGACCGTGATCAGCCTGGCCGGTGACGAGCCGGAAGTGATCCGCGTCGGTTGCGGCGACCCTGCACCGTTCATGGTCGAAGCGTGAGCCAGGCGACCACCACCGACGCAAACATCGACCCGCAAGCAGGCGCCCAGCAGGAACTGCCGCTGGTGCTGGTGTATGGCGAAGCCATGACCGAGATGCCGGTGGACCTGTACATTCCGCCGGACGCCCTGGAAGTGTTCCTGGAGGCCTTCGAAGGACCGCTGGACCTGCTGCTGTACCTGATTCGCAAGCAGAACGTCGACATCCTCGACATCCCGGTGGCGGAAATTACCCGCCAGTACATGGGCTACGTCGAATTGATGAAAACCGTGCGCCTGGAGCTGGCCGCCGAGTACCTGGTGATGGCGGCGATGCTTGCCGAGATCAAGTCGCGGATGCTGCTCCCGCGTTCGGCCGAGATCGAGGAAGAAGAGGCCGACCCGCGTGCCGAGCTGATTCGCCGCCTGCAGGAGTACGAGCGCTTCAAGGCCGCTGCCGAAGGCATCGACGGTCTCAGCCGGGTTGGCCGCGAAGTCATCGTGCCGCGTCTGGACGCGCCGCAGGCCAAGGTGCGCAAGCTGTTGCCCGAGGTCAGCCTGGAAGAGCTGCTGGTGTCGATGGCCGAAGTGTTGCGACGGGGTGACCTGTTCGAAAGCCACCAGGTCAGCCGCGAGGCGCTGTCGACCCGCGAGCGCATGAGCGACGTGCTCGAGCGCCTCAAGGGCGGCGGTTTCGTGCCCTTTGTCGAGCTGTTTAGCGCCGAGGAGGGCAAGCTCGGGGTGGTGGTGACCTTCATGGCGATTCTCGAACTGGTCAAGGAATCCTTGATCGAACTGGTGCAAAATGAGCCCTTTGCGCCGATCCATGTCCGCGCCCGCGCCGAGTAACAACTGAGCAAGCCCATGAACCTGAACGAACCGCGCGACCTGGCGCCCCTGCTCGAGGCTTTTTTGCTGGCCTCGGGCAAACCGCAATCCCTTGAGCGCCTGTACGAGCTGTTCGAGGAAGCCGAGCGCCCGGAGCCTGCGGTGTTCAAAAAGGCCCTGGAGGTACTGCGCAAGTCCTGCAATGGCCGCGCCTTCGAGCTCAAGGAGGTGGCCTCGGGTTACCGCCTGCAGATTCGCGAGGACTACGCGCCCTGGGTCGGCCGGTTGTGGGAAGAGCGTCCGCAGCGCTACTCCCGCGCCCTGCTGGAGACCATGGCGCTGATCGCCTACCGTCAGCCTATCACCCGCGGCGAGATCGAGGACGTGCGCGGTGTAGCGGTCAACACCAACATTATCAAGACCCTGCTTGAGCGCGAGTGGATCCGCATCGTCGGCTACCGTGAAGTGCCCGGAAAGCCGGCGATGTTCGCCACCACCAAGGCGTTTCTCGACCATTTCAACCTGAAAAATCTCGACGAACTGCCGCCACTGGCCGAGTTGCGCGAGATGGAGCCTGAGCCCGAACCTGTGCTGGAGCTGGACGACGCACCGGTGCCGGCGCATCTGCAGGCGCTGGCCGATGCCAGTGCCGAGCCGCAAGAGCCCCAGGAAGAAACCAGCTTCCGCAGCCTGCTGACCGAGCTGGACGCCATGGAAGAGGGGCTCAAGACCGATTTCGATGACCTGGTCGACGACACTCAGATGGAGGTGGATGACGAGCCGCTGGAAGCCGAACCGCAGACGCCGCACCCCTAATCTGGGCCTTCGGGCGGATAGGCCCGGCAACTTTTGTATTTTCGGCTAGTCTGAGGTGCGTTCACGCCGCGATCAGCGTATGATTCGCGACCCTTTTTGGCGCTTGTTCGCCATACCAGATTTTTGTAAATACACCGGGAGGTGCCCAGCATGAGTGAAAAAGACCTGCAAGAAACCCAGCCATTGCCGCCATCAGGCGAGAAACTGCAAAAAGTTCTCGCCCGTATCGGCGTGGGCTCGCGCCGCGACGTCGAGGCCTGGATCAGCCAGGGCCGGATCAAGGTCAATGGCGTCAACGCCACCCTGGGCCAGCGCGTCGACCTGCACGATGCGATTTCGGTCGACGGCCGCGTAATCAAGCGCGAAGAAGCCGCCGAAACCGTGCGCCGGGTGATCATGTACAACAAGCCTGACGGCGAGATCTGCACCCGTGACGACCCGGAAGGCCGTCCGACCGTGTTCGATCGCCTGCCGCGGCCGAAAGAAGGCCGCTGGATCAACATCGGTCGCCTGGACATCAACACCACTGGCCTGCTGATGTTCACCACCGATGGTGAGCTGGCCAACCGCCTGATGCACCCGTCCTACGAAATGGACCGTGAGTATGCGGTACGTGTGCGTGGTGAAGTCGACGAAGACATGATTGCCCGCCTCAAGGCCGGTGTCGTGCTCGAAGACGGCCCGGCGCGTTTCACCGACATCCAGGAAGCCCCTGGCGGTGAAGGCTTCAACCACTGGTACCACTGCGTGGTGATGGAAGGCCGCAACCGTGAAGTTCGCCGCTTGTGGGAATCCCAGGGCCTGGTGGTCAGCCGCCTGAAGCGCGTGCGTTTCGGCCCGGTATTCCTCAACTCCGACCTGCCGATGGGCCGCTGGCGCGAAATGAGCCAGCAGGAAGTCGACATTCTTGCCGCTGAAGTGGGCCTGACCCCGGTGGCCATGCCGGCGCTGAACCACAAGAGCAAGGACAAGCTCGAGCGCCTGCAGCGCAAGTCCACCCGGCCGCTGGGCCGTGGCGAGCGCGTGCGCACCCTGCGTCCGGCCCAGGATGGCACTGCAACCGGTGAGCGCCCTGCGCGTCAGCCCCGTGGTGAAGCCGAGCGTCCGGTTCGCCAGCCCCGTGGCGACGAGCGGCCAGCCCGTCAACCGCGTGGCGAAGCCCCGCGCAAGGACAGCGGCCGTGGCAGCAGCACCGTGGCCGAGCGCCCGAGCGACATGAACAAGCGCGGTAAGCCGGCGCCCAAGCGTCCAGGCAGTACCCGCAACAAACCGCGCCCGTAAGTCGGGCCGGTTAAACAAGCCAACCTTCGGGTTGGCTTTTTTTTGTGCAAATTTCCTTGTCTTACAGACACTTCCGTAAGGTCTGGAAAGTTTTTACACCATCATGTAAATAAATCGTTACAAATATCGGCCGATACACGGGCTCTTTCTGCAGGTTTTAGCCCGTGTAAACAGAACTTGCCGAAACGCCCGGGCCAGGGCGCTCTACGTGCCCGTCAACGGCTTGTTCGCAAGCCCCGGGAGCGGTGAGATAGGCGCCATTGCCGTGTGCAAAGCCGGGCCGGAGAGCCGGGCATTCAATAAGAACAAATGGAGGCGCCATGTACGCCGATTACCCCCCCAGGCTAGAACCCTTCCTCAGGACCGGTGCGTTTTGTCGTCAGACAGTCACGCAACGTGTTGACCCCTGCGCGTCTGTAGGGGTATACAATGCGCCGCGTTTTAACTGTGACCCCAATGCGTACCGCGCACTCTTGCTGACACCCGGCTGATTCGCCCACGGCTTTTGCCCTGGATGGGCAGCAGTTGTCCAAGATCCTCAAGGTAATCACCTTGTTAATTCCGCTGCGCCACGAGCGCGGTGGGTCCGATTCCGTCACAGATAAAAACAAGCAGGTGACTTCGTTCATGAGTGGACAAAACACGCATTCAGGCGAGCTGAAACGCGGCCTGAAAAATCGCCATATCCAGTTGATCGCCCTGGGCGGGGCAATCGGTACCGGGCTGTTCCTGGGTTCGGCCGGGGTGATGAAGTCGGCGGGCCCGTCGATGATCCTCGGCTATGCGATCTGTGGCTTCATTGCCTTCATGATCATGCGCCAGCTCGGCGAGATGATCGTCGAAGAGCCGGTGGCCGGTTCCTTCAGTCACTTCGCGCACAAATACTGGGGTGGTTTCGCCGGCTTCCTGTCGGGCTGGAACTGCTGGGTGCTGTACATCCTGGTGGGCATGTCGGAGCTCACCGCCGTCGGCAAGTACGTGCACTACTGGTGGCCGGAGATCCCGACCTGGGCCTCGGCTGCAGCCTTCTTCATCCTGATCAACGCGATCAACCTGGCCAACGTCAAAGTGTTTGGCGAGGCCGAGTTCTGGTTTGCAATTATCAAGGTCCTGGCCATTGTCGGCATGATCGCCCTGGGCAGCTGGATGCTCGCCAGCGGTAGCGGCGGCCCGCAAGCCTCGGTAAGCAACCTGTGGGAACACGGCGGCTTCTTCCCCAATGGCGTCAGTGGCCTGGTGATGGCCCTGGCGATCATCATGTTCTCCTTCGGCGGCCTGGAAATGCTCGGTTTTACCGCCGCTGAAGCCGACAAGCCGAAGACCGTGATCCCCAAAGCGATCAACCAGGTGATCTACCGCATCCTGATTTTCTACATCGGTGCCCTGGTGGTGCTGCTGTCGTTGACCCCATGGGACAGCCTGGTCACCAGCCTCGATGCGGCCGGTGGTACCTACGGCGCCAGCCCGTTCGTGCAAGTGTTCTCGCTGCTGGGCAGTGATGTTGCCGCGCACATCCTCAACTTCGTGGTGCTGACGGCGGCGCTGTCGGTGTACAACAGCGGTACCTACTGCAACGCCCGCATGCTCTACGGCATGGCCGAACAGGGCGATGCCCCGGCGGGCCTGGCCAAGATCGACAAGCGCGGCGTGCCGGTGCGTTCGATCCTGGCTTCGGCGGCGGTAACCCTGGTTGCAGTGCTGCTCAACTACTTCATCCCGCAGCATGCGCTGGAGCTGCTGATGTCGCTGGTTGTTGCCGCCCTGGTGATCAACTGGGCGATGATCAGCTATTCGCACCTGAAGTTCCGCCAGCACCTGAACAAGACCGGCCAGACGCCGCTGTTCAAGGCGCTGTGGTACCCCTATGGCAACTACATCTGCCTGGCCTTCGTGGTGCTGATCCTGGGTATCATGCTGCAGATCCCGGGCATCCAGATCTCGGTCTACGCGATTCCGGTCTGGCTGCTGGTGATGGTTGTCTGCTACAGCCTGAAAACCAACCGCAGCAAAGCGGCGGCAGCGGCCACCCCGGCTTCGCTCAAGCGCTGATTCACATGGTTGAAAAAACGCCCCGCTAATGCGGGGCGTTTTCGTTTACAGGTAGATGATCTCGATCGTCGCCGAACCGTCGAGGTGGATGTCCTGGCGGTTGTCCAGTTCATCGGTGGCGGCGATCACCGGCATGATGTTGATCGGCGTGCTCAGGTGGCGGATGGCGATCGGGCCGTTGCTGTTGTTCTCGACATCGTTGAAGCCGAGCAGGGTAGTGGTGGTCAGCGGTTTGCTGGTGCTGCCCGCGGTGCTCCAGCCGGTGCCGTGGGTCGACTGGGTGACATACACGGCCGGCAACTGGTCGGCGCTGATGTGCATTGGGTCGATCTGCACCTCATAAAGACCGATTTTGTTCTCGCTGCCATCCCGGCCCAATCCGTAGAAATTCAGCGAATCGACCACCGCCGTGCCGTCGCGGTTGTCCTGCATCAGCAGGGCATAGCGCGCCGGGCTGTCACACTGGATCGACAGGTTCAGCTGGCGCGTGGGCAGACGCGTGCGCTTGTCGCTGTTAAGGCTCTGCAGGCTGATCTTGCCGTAGTCCACCACCCCGCCCTGGGACAGCAATGGCGTGCAGGCCGCTGGCTGGATCTGCCATTGCAGAGCCAGTTCAGCAGTGCTGCCGGAGGCAGGGGCAGCGAACTGCCCGCTGCTGCGCAATGAGGTCGACTCGCGCACTTCGAAAGCCTTGGCAGACAGCTCGGCTTCGAACACCAGGGCCAGATTCAGGCTGCGGCCTTGCACGGCTTTGCCGGCCCGGACCGGGACCATGCCGCTACGCGGCTGCCAGCCCAGCGAGGCGCTGGACGGGCCCGGTACGGCGCCGGTTTGTTCGATCCGGGCCAGGTCAACGCGTTCGCCGTCGACCACGGCATCGGCGGCACGTATTCGGTAGTGCCCGCCCGCGCTGAATTCGAAGCGCTCGCTGTCCAGGGCACTGGCTGTATAGAACACACTCAGGTCGCTGCTTTCGCTGCAGCTCAGGGTCAATTGCGCGGATTTCTCCGGCAGTGCCAGGCCCGGGCTGCCGGGCTGCAGGCGGCTGCGGTCGAGGGTGCCATAGTCCAGCGGCGTGGGAGTGACCTGCAGGCGGCATTCACTCGCCAAGGCTGTCAGCGGCAGTCCGAAGAGCACAAGCATTACAAGCGGGGTTTTGTACCGGGTGTTCATGATTTGACGCATCCTCACCAAAGCGGTGTATGGAAGGACGACACAAGGTGTAGCTGCCGTCTGGCGTCATGTCGTCGGAAAGGGGCCTCAACTGCAGGTGTGTCGGGCCTGGGTGTAGTAGCTGTCGCTGCTGGCGCCGGTATCCGAGTCGAGGGTGACGCGGCATTCGCGGGCCTGGTGGTCGCTGATGATCAGGTGGCCGATGTCGGCGCTGTTGTCGATGAACACCAGCCCGCCCGGCTGCACCAGGTTGATGAAGCGCCCACGGTCGTCAAACACCGACGCGCCGCTGGTCAGTGGCTGGCCACTGCTGTCGAGCAAGGTCAGCAGCACCCGACGGACACTCCAGGCGCGGAAACTCAGACGAGGTACCGCTCCGCGCGTGGCGCGCAGCATGCCGGCGCCCTGGTCGACGTTGATGTGGGTCGGCAGGCTTTGGGTGTCGACCTCGACCGGGCTTTTGCCATAGGCGGTGAGCGAGGCCACCACCGCGTTGCCGGCATAATCGGTCCACACCGGGCCGCTCGGGGTGCTGGCCTTGACGCCGGGGGTGTCGGTGACCGAGAGGATCGCGAAGGTGTCGCGGATCGGGTAGGGCGAGGGGGTAATCCCGGCGCCATGCAGCGCGATACCGCCGCGCAGGCCGAGGTTGTAGTTGGCGTTGTCGCCGTCGCCGCTGTAGTTCAGATCCAGTTGGGTGTAGCGCGGCAAGGCCGAAACGCCGGCACTGGCCAGGGTGCTGGAATCGCCGGACCGATGCTCGGCGCCCAGGCGATAGCCAAGGCTGTCGTTCACTTGTTCGCTATAGGCAACCGTGCTGGTGGTACTGCTGTCGTTATGGCGCACGCTGCTACGCAGGCGTCGGCGGCCGTCCAGGGGGATGCTGGCGCTGAAGTACAGGGCGTCGTCGTTGTAGCCGTCGCTGCTGCCCAGGGCCTTTTCCACCGTCGCCGAGAGCGTGACACCGCCGTAGCTGTTGCCCCAGGACAGGAACAGGCGCTGGCTGCTGTCGTGCTCGTAGTAGGTGCTTTGCGTGTACCCCAGGTTGAGGCTGCCCAGGGCGCGGCTGGCCCAACGCAGGCTGGTGCTGAACTGGTCGCGGTAGCTGGAAGCGAACTGATCGTTGTCGCGGTAGGTACTGTCGAGCAGTTCGCGGTAGCCGCGGCTGCGATGGTTGCCGGCCACCAGGCTGCTCCATTGCTCGTGCATTTGCCAGTTGAGCTGGCCGCCCAGTTGTGCGCCCTGTTGGTCGAGGCTGCTGGCTTGCGCGCCGATGGCAAACACCTCGGCGCTGAGTTGCGGCGTGAGCGCGGTGCCGAGGCTGGCGCCAAGACTGCGATAGCCTTGGGCGAGGATCAAGCCGCTGCTGATGACCGAGGTATTGCCCAGCGCACCGCTCTGGCCAAGGCTCACCACCGCCGGGTCGTTGCTGCCATGGCCATGGCTGCGCACCACTCCGGCGCCGATGCTGTAGCCGCTTTGCGGGCGGGCGCTGGCGGCGAGGCTGGCCGGCACGCTAAAGCGCCGTTGCTCGCCATTGGTCTCGATCACCGTCACTTCCAGGTCCGAACGCGAGGTAATGCGCGGTATGTTGGTGAGGGTAAAGGGCCCGGGCTGTACCACGGTGCTGTACAGCAAGGCGCCGTTCTGGTGCACCTCGACCCGCGCCTGGCTGTTGGCGATACCCTGCACGCTGGCGTTGTCGAGCTGCGAGAGCAGGCCATACTCCGGCGTGATCTGCGCGCCAATGATCTGCGCGCCGTTGAGCACCGGGTTGACCAGGCTGATCTCGCCGGCCTGGAACAGGCTGCGGTGCTGGGCGAAGCTGCGTTGCACATAGGTGTCGAGCATTTCGCTGCGCATCTTGCCATCGAAGCGGCTGTGTACCTGGCGGCTGCGCAGGATCCAGTTGTCCAGGTTCAGGCCCAGTTCGGTATTGGCCGCAGCATACCGGCTGGACTGGCCGTCGTAGCGGTTGAACGAGCTGAAAATGTCGTAGTTCAGCAGCCCGGCTACGCCGCCCTGGCTGAAGTCGTCCGACAGTTGTCGCTCATTGACCAGGGACTGGTCGGGCATGAACAGCTGCACCTGGTGCTGACCGGGCTGCAGTTCGACCTGGGCCTGGGGGAAGGCCGTGGCCAGGGCCAGGCAGCCCGGATCGGCAGGCAGCTCCTGGGCATCCAGGGTGGTGGACCATTCGGCGGGTTGACGCAAGCCGGCGAAGGCCAGCAAGGCGTCGTCGACACACAGGCTGCCATCTTCGCTAAAGCGCGCCAGGGTGGCGCCCTTGTCGCGGCCGTTGACGCTCAGGCTGATCTGTTGGCGTCCGGGTGGGAAGCGGGTTTGCCGGCCGAACAGGGCGGCAAGTTTTGGGTCGATCCCGCGCTGGCGCAGCACCTCCTGGTCGAACACGCTGTGCCCGGGTAAACCGGGCTCGTTGGCCGCGCGCGCGGGCTTGAAGGTCTCCAGACCCAGCAACGTCAGGCACAGGCCAAGAATCAATTGCTCGCGCGGGCGGGTTTTGCCGATTGCCTCAACAATGACCTTCACAGGATGCGTGCCTCGTAAGGATCGACCGCAAAGCCATAGACCGTGGCCGGTTGAAAGCGCACGGTGTTGGCCGCGGCGGCGGCATCAGGCAAGTCGAGGGTGATGGTTTCATTGGCCAGCAGGTAGGTGCGGCCAAGGTCCAGGGCGTGCTGGCCGGGCAACAGTTTCAGCTCCTGGGCCAGGCGCACCACATAGGGGGTGTTGTTCTCTACCCGCAGTTGCTTGCCGTCGATGCGCCAGGTCAGGCCTTTCCACGGCTCGCTGTTGCGCGCCAGGCCCTTGGGGTGAAGGATCACCGGCAGGTTCTGGCGCACGCCGAAGTTCACCCGCATGGCCCCGGGATCACCCGCAGCGGTTTCGCGGATGCCTTCGAAGATCACCCGGCGCAGGCGTTGGGTCTGCAGTGGTTCGTTGCCGACGTAGTGGAAGATCACCTGCTGCTCTTTGCCGGCTTCGACCCTGGCCACCGTGGGCTGGACCACCAGCAGGTTGTCGGTGTCTTCGCTCGGGTTTTCGATAAATACCGCCAGCAGGGCGGCGTGGGGGTCGGTATTGGTGACGACGAAGTCGCTGCCGTTGGCGCGGGCTTCCTCAACGATCACCACCGAGGTTCTGGGCACCATACCGTCGGCGTGTGCCTGCATCAGGGGTAGGGTGCAGATGAAAATTGCAGGCAGCAGGCTGCCGGCAAAGGATTTGCACGCAATAGTCATGGTTGTAAGGTTCTTCTGCGGCGTCGGACACCGCTCCCCTCCAGCTGCATCCGGCAGGCTCGGCGAGGGGAGGATGCTGGCCGTGGATTGAGGTGGTCGCGAGGATCCTTGCTCACGTTCCCTGGAAAGATCGACTAGAGGTAGAGGAGCTCAACGGTCATGCTGCCGTCCAGATCGACGAGGTCGCTGAATGGCAGATCCTTTTTGACATGGCTCCAGATATCCAGGGTCAGGCTCACGCTGCTCGCTGGGGTAGGCCTGGGCTCGGCGCCGGTCGAAAAGCCCACTCGAAACTGAGGCCAGTACCCAGCTTCTTCAAAATTGCCACCGGGGACAATGGTCCAGGAGTTGCCGGAGTTCATGGACTCCACAGTAGTGCCTTGCGCACCATCGATCAGTACGGTGTCGTTACTCCATCTGAGCCTGTAGCCACCAATGTTCTGGTCCAGATGTTTGCCGAGGCCAAACACTGCCCCGGCAGCCTCGCCGCTCTGTCGACGATTGTCATGGGCGATGAGGGCAAAGCTTGCCGGGGCGCTGCATTCAATCGACAGGTTCAGCGACTTTGCAGGAAGTAAGTAGTCGTAAGACATCTCTTCGAGTTCGGTCACCGCGAGGGAGCCATAATCAACCACACCGCTATTGGCGAATGTGGGGGCGCAGGCTGCCGGGGTGATGGTCCCGGATACGCTCAGGTCGGTGGTTGCGGCCATGGCATTGGTAGACGCCAGGGTAAAGAGTACAGCAAGGGACAGCAGGGATTTGTTCACAACGTGTTCCTTATCAGTGTTGGCGGTTGCTGGTGGCCCGTTTGCGAACACGCTCACCCGCCCAGGGAATGGACGGCGGGTAGCGTTCGGCGGGCTCTGTTGTCAGCAACGGTCTTAGAGGTAGACGACTTCGATGGTCGCGCTGCCATCGAGCTCCATTGCGCCGTTCATGGTCAGGTTCTTGTTGATCGTTCCAGGAATGTCCATGGTCACGTTGACGCTGGTTGCGGGAGTCGGGCCCAGGTTAGTGCCAGAGGAGAAGCCTGCGAGAAAATTGGGTGCTCTTCCTGCGTCATGAAGAACGCCGTCGATGATACTGGTCCAGCTGTTGCCGCCATCGGGGGATGCCAGGTTTTCGCCCTGTGCACCGTCGACCACAGTGCTCTCATATTGCCAGGTCATAGCATACGAACCGATCGACTGGTCCTGATGTTTGCCCAGACCGAAAAACCATGGGTCGACCCCGCTGCTGTCACGACGGTTGTCATTGGCGATCAGCGCGAATGTCGCCGGGGCACTGCATTCGATGGAGAAGTTCAGGGATTTGGCCGGCAGGTTGTAACCGACCGAAGTTTCTTCAAGCTCGGTCAAGGCCAGCGAGCCGTATTCGACCAACCCGCCATTGCTCAGGGTCGGCGTGCAGGCGGCGGGGGTGATGGTACCGGTCACGGTCAGGTCGGTCGTCGCAGCCAGGGCGTTGGCAGTGGCCAGGGACATCAGCACAGCAAGGGACAATACGGACTTTTTCACAGCGGTTTTCCTTTTCAAGTGTTGGTGTTGGATGTTGCGGGAGACCCGTTTTTCGAGCGCAGTGGTCCGTTCCCTGCCGGTTATTGCAGGGAAGCCTTGTGCATTCGACGGGTTCTTCTTGGCGGCCCGGGCCGGGCCGTGACGCGTATGCGTTCTGTTACCGGCTAGAGGTACTGCAGCTCGATAGTCATGTGCCCGTCCAGCAGCGCCTCGTCGACGTGGGTCATGTCATTGCGCAACCAGCCGGCGACATCCAGCCGCAGGTTAAGGACCTGCGCTGCGCTGGGGCTGGTCTGCCCGCGCAGGGCAAAGCCCAGCCGCGATTCAGGTTTGTCGCCCAGATGCTCGAAGCCACTGCCGGGAACCCTGAGCCAGGTGCTGCCGCTGTCTTCGGAGTACAGCGTGTCGGCGGGAAGGTTATCGAGGGTCGCGCCGTTGTCGGGCCAGGTCGCGCTGTAGAAGCCGATGGCCTGACCGCCGGTGGTGGTGCCCAGGCCAAAAGCCTTGGGCAGCGGTATCGAACTGCTGTCGCGGCGGTTGCCGGTGGCCACCAGGGCAAAGCGGGTGGCGCGATCGCAAATGACGCTGAAGGTCAGGCTGCGCGGCGCCAGGATCGAATGGTCGGGAATACCGGGCTGCGGATCGAGGTCAGGCATGGTGATATTGCCGAAGTCGACCTGGCCATTGCCGGAGAGCGATGGCGTACAGGCCGCCGGGGTGATGGTGCCGCTGATGTTGACGTCAGTGCTGTTGGCATGCGCGCCAGCACTGACGAAGGTCAGCAGAGCGGTCAGGGTGCACAAAGGCTTGGTGTTCATTATTCGGTCCTTTGAAAATGAATGAACCTCCGTGCCGTTGTTGGTCTTATGCATGAGTCGGCAGCGGATGGTTGTTCAGGCGCGCATGGCAGGCCTGCTGTACCAGTTACCAGGGTTGGCCCCTGATCCTGTGTCATCCGTGACGATTTTTCACACGTACTAGTTAGAAGATTGAACGTGCGAATGTTTGGTTTTATGTGCTTTGCTTGGCCTTGCCCAGGCCTAAACAGCGGGGGCATAGTGCTCGGCAAGGCGTCAGTGATCTTCGGATGCCGATTATGCCCAAAAAAATGTTCGTGTAAAGGGGTTTTGATTGAAAAGTTGTGCAACAACTGCACCGAAATCGGCAGAGAGTGGTGAGCGCTTGCGCCAGGAGCGTACCCGCCTGGGCCTTCGTCAGGACGATTTCGCCCAGCTTGGCGGGGTCAATCGCAACACCCAGGGCAGTTATGAAAAAGGCGAGCGCAACCCCGACGCGGCTTACCTGGCGGCGGTAGCGGGCGCCGGTGTCGATGTGCGTTATGTGATCACCGGCGTGCGCACGATAGATGATGGCGCTTCGTTGAACGAACCGGAACAGCGGCTGCTGGCTCAATACCGCTCATTGGCTATCGCTGACCAAGAAGTTGTGCATAGAATTGTCGGGGCCATGCACGACGCGAAAGGTAGTAGCGCATAGCTACTATCTCAATTTTCCTACGAAACGCTCGGAACCGTCCTGGTGGGTCTGCAGAGGATTGCTCGTAACGTCGATGCATTCAGTCTCGTTAGGGAAGGGTGATCATGTCGGAGCATAAATCCTGCACATTCAACACGGAACGTGACGCATCACCAGAGCAACCCTTGAGCGAAGGCGAAAGCGAGCTGTTGATATTGTTTCGCCGATTGTCTCCGGTTGATCAGGGTTGCGTGCAACGTGTAGCCGAGGTGCTGTGCAAGGGGGTTGAGGGGACCGGGCGTGAGCGATCACGCTTACGGGAACCGGCCTGAATGTTCGATCAAAGGATGTGTGATGTTGCAAATTTCCAACGCGGTGCAGATCCCGGACGACGAGATCGAGTTGACCGCCATCCGCGCCCAGGGCGCGGGCGGGCAGAACGTCAACAAGGTCTCCAGCGCCGTGCACCTGCGTTTCGACACCCAGGCTTCGTCATTGCCGCCGTTCTACAAGGAGCGCCTGCTGGCCCTGAGCGACAGCCGCATCACCCGTGACGGGGTGATTATCATCAAGGCCCAGCAATATCGAACCCAGGAGCAGAACCGTGCCGATGCTCTGGAGCGCTTGCGCGAGTTGATCCTTTCAGCGACCAAGGTCGAGAAGGCGCGACGCCCGACCCGCCCCACCCTGGGTTCCAAGACCCGTCGCCTGGACACCAAGAGCAAGCGCGGGGCAATCAAGGCCGGGCGCGGCAAGATAGATTACTGAGGCAGGGGCCGATGCAGTCGGGCCTGGCGGTACAGGTAAAGGCTCAGGAGCAAACCGCAGAATGACGCGCCCGCGGCAAAGACAAAGATCGAGGCGAAGCCGAAGCCTGCAGCAATCGCCCCGGCCAACGGGCCGGTGATGCCCAGCGACAGGTCGATGAACAGTGAATAGGCGCCCACGGCCGCACCTCGATTGGAGGCGGACACCAGGTTGACCGCTTCGACCCCCAGGGCCGGAAACACCAGCGAAAAACCAAATCCGCTCAGCGCCGCACCGGCCAATGCCAGCTCGGCGCTTGGCGCTTGCCACAGCAACAGCAGGCCAACGGTCTCTACCGCCAGGCAGGCGATGGCAACCCGGTAACCACCGATACGGTTGATCAGGTTGCCGAACAGCAGGCGGGCGCCAATGAAGCAGGCGCCGAACAGGCTCAGGCACAGCGCCGCGTTGTTCCAGTTGTGGCTGGCGTAGTACAGGGTGACGAAGGTGGCGATGGTGCCGAAGCCGATCGAGCCCAGGGCCAGCCCCGAGCCATGGCCGAACACCCGGCCCAGTACATGCAGAAACGGCAGGCGTTCACCGGCAACCACCGGCGCGGCGGTTTTTGGCCAGGCCAATGCCAGACCCAGTACGCACAAGATGAGGATGCTGGCGCCCATGCTCCACAAACCAAAGTGCTGTACCAGCTCTACACCCAGCGGTGCGCCAATGGCCAGCGCACCATAGCTGGCAATGCCGTTCCACGAGATGACCTTGGCTGTGTGCTGCGCACCGACGCGGCCAATGCCCCAGCCAATCGAGCCGGAACCCACCAGGCTTTCGGCACTGCCAAGTACCAGGCGGCCGATCAACAGGCTGCCCAGGCTCAACCAAGGCGCATGCTGAAGCCAGGCCGACAGCAACATGAACACACCGCTCAGGCCGCAGCCGGCCAGGCCATACAGCACGGCGCGCTTGCTGCCCTGGTTATCGATGATGCGGCTGGCGTAAGGGCGGCTGAGCAGGGTGGCCAGGTACTGGATGCTGATCACCAGGCCTGCGACTACAGCGCCGAAGCCCAGGTCGTTGTGCACATAGCCAGGCAGTACAGCCAGGGGGATGCCGATGTTCAGGTAGCCGATGAAGGTAAACAGGACAATGGAGACGACTTGCAGGGTGACCGCAAGGGGGCGCGGTGAGTCGGGCATGTGCGGGCTTTCGTAGAAGAGGAATTCTTGACGGTGTGAAAACGTGTTGACGGGGTGGTCCCTGCATCAGCCGTTTTCACACAGTCTGATCGTGCGCGATTTATTCCTGGTCGGCGCTGGAAGTTTCGTCGCCGTCGTAGTCAGCCTGGGCTGGTTCGGCGCTGTGAGTGGCAGGAGTCTGCTCTTCTGGGTTCAGGCTTGGGAAGGGAAGATTCGGGATTTCATGCATCTCGTCGTTCCTCGCAAGTGTGTGGAAAGGCTGCGCAAGGCGCGCATGGGCTTGTAAAAGCCTGTGCAGGATACAGGAGTCTGAATGACAGTATGAATTTTCCTGCCGATTGGCGTTGAAGATCGAGCGTTCTTCGGGGCTGCTTCGCAGCCAATCGCTGGCAAGGCCAGCTCCCACGGGGTCCGGTATAGGCAGATCCAGTGTGGGAGCCAGGCTTGCCGGCGATGCTTTTAACGACAGACGTCAGCGATGGCTGCAGCCAGTGCTTCAAGGCGTGCGGCATCGGCACCGGCGATGTTCGCCCGGCCAGTGCCAACCATGTAAACGCTGTGGCGCTCACGCAGTTGCTTGACCTGCTCCGGCGACAAACCGGTGTAGGAGAACATCCCGCGTTGCTCGGCGATGTGTGCGAAACGCTCGCTCAGGCCGTGGGGCGCCAGGGCCTCGACCAGGCCGACCCGCAGCTCGGCAATACGCTGGCGCATGGCGTCGACTTCCTCGACCCACAGGCCCTTGAGGTCGGCGTCGCCAAGAATCTGCGCCACCACCGCCGCGCCATGATCCGGTGGCGTCGACCACAGGTTGCGGGCCAGCAGCGCCAGCTGGCTGCGTACATCCAGCAGCTTCTCGGCATCATGGCTGCACACCAGCAGGGCGCCGGTGCGGTCACGGTACAGGCCGAAGTTTTTCGAGCAGGAACTGGTGATCAGCAGCTCAGGCAGTTCGGCGGCGAACAGCCGTACCGCCCAGGCGTCTTCTTCCAGGCCATCGCCAAAGCCCTGGTAGGCGAAGTCGATCAACGGCAGCAACTCACGGCGGCGCACCACCTCGAGCACGGCGCGCCAGTCGTCCTGGCTCAGGTCGAAACCGGTCGGGTTGTGGCAGCAGGCGTGCAGCAAGACCACGTCGCCCTTGGGCGCGACTTCCAGGGCGGCCAGCATCCCCGCGACGTTCAGGCGGTTGTCCGCGCCGACATAAGGATAGTGGCTGACCTTGAGGCCGGCGCCGGCGAAGATGGTTTCGTGGATCGGCCAGGTCGGGTCGCTCAGCCAGATGCCGCGGCCCGGCAGGCAGTGCTCGATGAACTCCGCTGCCAGGCGCAGGGCACCGGTGCCGCCCGGGGTCTGGGTGGCGCCGGCGCGCTTGTTGCTGAGCAGCGACGAATCGCTACCCAGTACCAGCTCGCTGATCAGCCGGCCGAAATCCGCATCGCCATGACCGCCGACGTAGCTCTTGCTGGCTTGCTGCTCAAGCAGGCGTTGTTCGGCCTGTTTGACCGCTGCCGGGATTGGCGTCAGGCCCTGGGCATCCTTGAACACGCCGACACCGAGGTCGAACTTGTCCGGGTTGCTGTCCTTGGCATACGCCTCCATCAACCCGAGGATCGGGTCGCCAGGTACGCGCCCAATGGCGCCGAAGTGCATTACTTGCGGCCTTCGGCGGTGCTGGCGACCTCGTCGGTGCGCGCGGCCATGATGAAGTCGTTACGGTGCAGGCCCTTGATCGAGTGGCTCCACCAGGTCACGGTGACCTTGCCCCATTCGGTCAGCAGGCCTGGGTGATGACCTTCGGCTTCGGAGATTTCGCCAACGGCGTTAGTGAACGCCAGGGCGTGCTTGAAATTCTTGAACAGGAAGACTTTTTCCAGCTGCATGATGCCGTCACGGACTTCGATGTTCCAATCCGGGATCTGCTTGATCAGTACCGGCAGTTCTTCGTCGCTGACCTGTGGAGCATCGGCACGGCAGGCTTCGCAGTGGGCTTGGTTCAAGGCGTTCATAAGGTTTTCCGCAAGTGGTTTGTTATTGGTTTGCAAGATCGCTCAGGCAGCGACCTTGGGTGGAAATTTCGGTGCGTGCAGACCCATCTTCATCGCTGTGTGAACCATGCCCATGATGTCTTCATGGGCCAGGTCGAACAGGCGCTTGAGGTTGGGCAGGGCAAAGTACAGCGGTTGCAGGATGTCGATACGATACGGCGTGCGCATGGCTTCCAGCGGGTCGAACGGCTGGTGCTCGGGCTCGCCGGACAGGCTGTAGACGGTCTCTTTTGGCGAAGAAAGAATGCCGCCGCCGTAGATCTTGCGGCCCTGCGGGGTATCCACCAGGCCAAACTCGATGGTCATCCAGTAGAGGCGGGCGAGGTACACGCGCTCTTCTTTTGTGGCCTGCAGGCCGAGCTTGCCATAGGTGTGGGTGAATTCGGCGAACCAGGGGTTGGTCAGCAGCGGGCAGTGGCCGAAGATCTCGTGGAAAATGTCCGGCTCTTGCAGGTAGTCGAGTTCTTCTTCGGTGCGAATGAAGGTCGCCACCGGAAAGCGCTTGCTGGCCAGCAGTTCGAAAAAGGTCTGGAAGGGGATCAGGGCCGGTACCCGGGCAACTTGCCAGCCGGTGGTGGCGCCCAGCACCTTGTTGATTTCACCCAGCTGTGGGATACGGTCGTGAGGCAGGCCCAGCTGGTCGATGCCGTCCAGGTATTCCTGGCACGCGCGGCCTTCGATCACCTTCAGTTGACGGGTAATCAGGGTGTTCCACACCGCATGTTCCTGCTGCGGGTAGTCGATAAAACCCTGCGCATCGGGCTCGCGAGCCACGTATTGCGTCTGTTTCATGCTGCTCTCCTGCTGAGGGCCATTCTTGTTATGTGATCAAGCCATTGCCCCTAGTGATAACTCGCATTTGACCGGTTTGCAGCGGCCTGATGGTGGATTCAGGCTGATTCTGTTCTGATTTTTGTAACGATAACTTTACGAATTAGCCGGCATGCAGAAAAAACGGGGGCGTTATCCCTTGAAACTGCGGCCATCTGTCACATAATCTTTACGACTATTCTTCGGTCGCTGCAAAAACTTGCCTGCCGTGCCGCGTACCAGACCTTCTTGTAGGACATTTCATGCGTATTAAAGTGCATTGCCAGAACCGCATCGGCATCCTGCGCGACATCCTCAACCTGCTGGTGGAGTACGGCATCAACGTCGCCCGCGGTGAGGTCGGTGGCGAGCATGGCAATGCCATCTATCTGCACTGCCCGAACCTGATCAACCTGCAGTTCCAGGCCTTGCGGCCGAAATTCGAATCGATCGCCGGGGTCTTCGGGGTCAAGCGCGTCGGCCTGATGCCTAGCGAACGTCGGCACATGGAGCTCAATGCCTTGCTCGGCGCCCTGGACTTCCCGGTGCTGTCGATCGACATGGGCGGCTCCATCGTCGCCGCCAACCGCGCGGCGGCGCAGTTGCTCGGGGTACGTGTCGACGAGGTGCCGGGCATTCCGCTGTCGCGCTACGCCGAGGATTTCGACCTGCCGGAGTTGGTGCGGGCCAACAAGTCGCGCATCAACGGCCTGCGGGTCAAGGTCAAGGGCGATGTGTTCCTCGCCGATATTGCGCCGTTGCAGTCCGAGCACGACGACAGCGAGGCCCTGGCCGGAGCGGTATTGACCTTGCACCGCGCCGACCGTATTGGCGAGCGCATCTATAACGTGCGCAAGCAGGAGTTGCGTGGTTTCGACAGCATCTTCCAGAGTTCGCGGGTGATGGCCGCGGTGGTGCGCGAGGCGCGGCGCATGGCACCGCTGGACGCACCGTTGCTGATCGAGGGCGAGACCGGCACCGGCAAAGAATTGCTGGCCCGCGCCTGTCACCTGGCCAGCCCCCGTGGCCAGGCGCCGCTGATGGCGCTCAATTGCGCCGGCTTGCCCGAGTCGATGGCCGAGACCGAATTGTTCGGTTATGGCCCGGGGGCATTCGAGGGCGCGCGGGCCGAGGGCAAGCTGGGGCTACTGGAGCTGACGGCCGGCGGCACGCTGTTTCTCGATGGCGTCGGTGAGATGAGTCCGCGCTTGCAGGTAAAACTGCTGCGTTTTCTGCAGGACGGTTGTTTTCGCCGGGTAGGCAGTGATGAAGAGGTGTACCTGGATGTACGGGTCATCTGCGCGACCCAGGTCGACCTGTCCGAGCTGTGCGCCCGTGGCGAGTTTCGTCAGGACCTCTACCACCGCCTCAACGTGCTGTCGCTGCACATTCCACCGCTGCGCGAGTGCCTGGATGGCTTGCCGCCATTGGTCGAGCACTTTCTTGACCAGGCCAGCCGGCAGATCGGTTGCCCGCTGCCCAAGCTCGCGCCGGCGGCCATGGAGCGTCTGAGCCAGTACCACTGGCCGGGCAATGTGCGGCAACTGGAGAACGTGTTGTTCCAGGCCGTGTCACTGTGCGATGGCGGGGTGGTCAAGAGCGAGCATATTCGCTTGCCGGACTACGGCGGTCGGCAACCCCTGGGCGAGTTTTCCCTTGAGGGCGATCTGGGGCAAATAGTCGGGCGTTTCGAGAAGGCGGTGCTGGAGCGTTTGATGAGCGAATTTCCCAGTAGCCGGGCACTGGGTAAGCGTCTGGGAGTTTCCCATACCACTATTGCCAACAAGTTGCGTGAACATGCAGTCGGCAAATCGGATTAATTAATCCGCTGTTAATAAAGTATGGGTAATAGCGGTGGGGTGTTAGTTACAGGTGTGCTGTTCACTTAGTGCAGCGCGCCTCGTTGATTGCCAACCGAGGCGCTGCAGGCGGTCAACCCATTGGATCAACCGTTCGAGCAACCGTTACCCATCACCCGGTACTCGAGAATGTGGCGCTTGCCCTGGGAATCTTCGTAGGTCATGCGCGCCGGGACCACTTCGCAGACATTCGGCACTTCGCTCATGGAAATGACCTTGGCGATGTCCAGATGCTGCGAGTAACTGTACTGTTCAACCGGAATCTGCTCGGCGCCGCCATTTGCAACTTCGTCGGCCATGGCCACGCTGCAAAGACTACCCAGTGCCAATACCAGTAAAGCTTTCATCTTCATTTTTACCTGTCTAAGGTCGTAAGGGGGCACGCAGCGCTTGTGGCGCCGCGTGTACAACAGGATCAACTATCACGATTATTTGCCGATTAACTTCCCTTCGTGGGGGGCTACAAGAAAGTTAATCGTGGTGCCGTTGCTGGCGAGGTGAATTCTAGGAGTGCGGCTTGCGCTTAAACAGCCACGGTTTTGATAAACACTGTTGGCAGAAACTGTAACAATCGCCTGGCAGACTGCCGGGATTTTTAATTTTTCTGCCGTGCAGCCCCAGCCTTGAGCCTTCGCGGCTTGTCGCAGGCAGAAAAGACCAAGGCGTTACTACCAACGTCGAATGGCCGGCGCAGTCTGGTACAGTTACAACGAGGTCATACAAAAACAACTATTACACCGAGGTAACAAAGATGAGTGCGGCTCCCCTGTATCCCGTTCGTCCCGAGGTTGCGGCCAACACGTTGACCGACGAGGCGACCTACAAGGCCATGTACCAGCAGTCGGTGATCAACCCGGACGGCTTCTGGCGCGAGCAGGCTCAGCGCCTCGACTGGATCAAGCCTTTCACCAAGGTCAAGCAGACTTCCTTCGACGACCACCATGTCGATATCAAATGGTTTGCTGACGGCACTCTGAACGTTTCCTACAACTGCCTGGACCGCCATCTGGCCGAGCGCGGCGATCAAATTGCGATCATCTGGGAGGGCGACGACCCTTCCGAGCACCGCAACATCACCTACCGTGAACTGTACGAGCAAGTGTGCAAGTTCGCCAACGCCCTGCGCGGCCAGGATGTGCACCGTGGTGACGTGGTCACCATCTATATGCCGATGATTCCCGAAGCCGTGGTCGCCATGCTGGCTTGCGCCCGTATCGGTGCGATCCACTCGGTGGTGTTCGGTGGCTTCTCGCCCGAGGCGCTGGCCGGGCGCATCATCGACTGCAAGTCAAAAATCGTCATCACCGCCGACGAAGGCCTGCGCGGCGGTCGGCGCACCGCTCTCAAGGCCAACGTTGACCTGGCGCTGACCAACCCGGAAACCAGCAGCGTGCAGAAGATCATCGTCTGCAAGCGCACCGGCGGCGACATCGCCTGGCACCAGCACCGCGACATCTGGTACGAAGACCTGATGAAGGTTGCCTCCAGCCACTGCGCGCCGAAGGAGATGGGCGCAGAGGAAGCACTGTTCATCCTCTATACCTCCGGCTCTACCGGCAAGCCCAAGGGCGTGCTGCACACCACCGGCGGCTACATGGTCTACGCCGCGCTGACCCATGAGCGGGTGTTCGACTACCGTCCAGGTGAAGTCTACTGGTGCACCGCCGATGTCGGCTGGGTCACCGGCCACAGTTACATTGTCTACGGTCCGCTGGCCAACGGCGCGACCACCGTGCTGTTCGAAGGCGTGCCGAACTATCCGGACATCACCCGCGTGTCGAAGATCATCGACAAGCACAAGGTCAACATCCTCTACACCGCACCGACTGCCATTCGCGCGATGATGGCCGAAGGTCAGGCTGCCGTCGCCGGTGCCGATGGTTCCAGCCTGCGCCTGCTGGGTTCGGTGGGCGAGCCGATCAACCCGGAAGCCTGGAACTGGTACTACCACACCGTCGGCAAGGAGCGTTGCCCGATCGTCGACACCTGGTGGCAGACCGAAACCGGCGGCGTGCTGATCAGCCCGCTGCCAGGCGCTACCGCGCTCAAGCCGGGTTCGGCGACCCGTCCGTTCTTTGGTGTGGTGCCGGCCCTTGTGGATAACCTGGGCAACCTGATCGAAGGCGCCGCCGAAGGCAACCTGGTGATCCTCGATTCCTGGCCGGGCCAGTCGCGCTCGCTGTACGGTGACCACGACCGCTTCGTCGACACCTACTTCAAGACTTTTCGCGGCATGTACTTCACGGGTGACGGTGCCCGTCGCGACGAAGACGGCTACTACTGGATCACCGGCCGCGTCGATGACGTGCTCAACGTCTCCGGCCACCGCATGGGCACCGCCGAGATCGAAAGTGCCATGGTCGCCCACCCGAAAGTCGCCGAGGCCGCAGTGGTTGGCGTGCCGCACGATATCAAGGGGCAGGGCATCTATGTCTACGTCACCCTCAATGGCGGCGTCGAGCCAACCGAGCAACTGCGCCTGGAGCTGAAGAACTGGGTGCGCAAGGAGATCGGCCCGATTGCCTCGCCGGATGTCATCCAGTGGGCGCCCGGCCTGCCGAAAACCCGCTCGGGCAAGATCATGCGCCGCATCCTGCGCAAGATTGCCACGGCCGAGTACGACGGCCTGGGTGATATCTCGACCCTGGCTGATCCGGGCGTGGTGCAGCACCTGATCGATACCCATAAGGATATGAGCAAGGCTTCGGCCTAAAAGCATCGCGGGGCAAGCCCGCTCCTACACAGCGATCGGGTTCACACAAAGCCCCGCCTGGTTCTCCCGGCGGGGCTTTGTGCATTCTGTTACTTCGACAATCATCGGTAACCCTTCTGTCACCGCTTTCGCACAAAAGCGGGGCAAAGCGAAACGCAACTGTGGGTTTTCAGGGCGTTTCAGTCGCCCATTTTCGCCTGCTCAAACGCTGCGCTTGCCGGATTAGAAGGCTTTGCCAATAATAGGCCCGCTTATTGCTTCATTGATTGGTTATTTGTCTTTTGCTTTTGCATATTCCGTGAAAGCTGTCAATATCTGCGCCCCCGCGTTCCTGCGCTTCTGTAACTAGTTGTCGCATTGAAGAAATATCGGCTTCGGAGCTGTCGTTAAAATGCCGATCACTCGCTCGTCGCGTCTGCTTCAATGCCGACCCTGCGCAGCTCGCGTTGTACCCATTCGCATATCGGGCAGCTCTCAATCCTGCCTCGTATTGCCCTTTACCGATGGAGTTCCAGATGAAGAAACTCGCACTGCTTGGCGCCCTGGCGCTGTCCGTGTTTTCCCTGGCAGCGCTGGCTGATGAGAAACCGTTGAAAATCGGGATCGAAGCCGCCTACCCACCGTTCGCATCGAAGGCGCCGGACGGCAGCATCGTCGGCTTCGACTACGACATCGGCAACGCCCTGTGCGAAGAGATGAAGGTCAAGTGCGTGTGGGTTGAGCAGGAATTCGACGGCCTGATCCCGGCACTCAAGGTGCGCAAGATCGACGCCATCCTGTCGTCCATGTCGATCACCGAAGACCGCAAGAAGTCCGTGGACTTCACCGGCAAGTACTACCTGACCCCGGCGCGCCTGGTGATGAAGGAAGGTACTGCCGTCAGCGAAGGCCTGACTGAACTGAAGGGCAAGAAGATCGGCGTGCAGCGCGGCTCGATCCACGACCGCTTCGCCAAGGAAGTGTTCGGTGCCCAAGGCGCCACCATCGTTCCCTACGGCACCCAGAACGAAATCTACCTGGACGTCGCCGCTGGCCGTCTGGATGGTACCGTCGCCGATGCTACGCTGTTGGAAGACGGTTTCCTGAAGACTGACGCCGGTAAAGGCTTCGCCTTCGTTGGCCCATCGTTCACCGACGCCAAGTACTTCGGTGACGGCATTGGTATCGCTGTACGCAAAGGTGACGCGCTGAAAGACAAGATCAACGCAGCCATCGCCGGCATCCGTGCCAACGGCAAGTACAAGCTGATTCAGGACAAGTACTTCAACTTCGACATCTACGGCCCAGAAGCCAAGTAAATCGTCGACGTTTCACCTGTTCAATGGTGCAAGCAGCAGAGACTCTGAGGTTTGCACCATTTTTTCATCCCTAAGGTCGAGGACCTCATCATGTTGAAAGGCTACGGGGCAGTCATCCTCGACGGAGCGTGGCTGACGCTACAGCTCGCCTTGTCGTCCATGGCCCTGGCCATCGTGCTCGGTCTGATCGGTGTGGCGCTGCGTTTGTCGCCAGTGCGCTGGCTGGCCTGGCTCGGCGATCTGTATTCCACCGTGATCCGCGGGATTCCCGATCTGGTACTGATCCTGCTGATCTTCTACGGCGGCCAGGATCTGCTCAACCGCGTCGCGCCGCTGCTGGGCTTTGACGACTATATCGACCTCAATCCGCTGATGGCGGGTATCGGCACCCTGGGTTTTATTTTTGGTGCCTATCTGTCGGAAACCTTCCGCGGCGCGTTCATGGCCATCCCCAAGGGACAGGCCGAAGCCGGCATGGCCTATGGCATGAGCAACCTGCAAGTATTCTTCCGGGTGCTGGTGCCGCAGATGATTCGCCTGGCGATCCCGGGCTTCACCAACAACTGGCTGGTCCTGACCAAGGCGACTGCACTGATTTCGGTGGTCGGCCTGCAGGACATGATGTTCAAGGCCAAGCAGGCGGCCGACGCCACCCGCGAGCCTTTCACCTTCTTCCTGGCGGTAGCAGCGCTGTACCTGGTGATCACCAGTGTTTCGCTGCTGGCCCTGCGTTACCTCGAGAAGCGCTACTCGGTTGGCGTAAAGGCGGCTGATCTATGATTTTTGACTACAACGTCATCTGGGAAGCGCTGCCGCTGTACCTGGGCGGCCTGCTGACCACCCTCAAGCTGCTGGCACTTTCGCTGCTGTTCGGTTTGCTGGCGGCGATCCCGTTGGGCCTGATGCGTGTTTCCAAGCAGCCGCTGGTGAACATGAGCGCCTGGCTGTACACCTACGTGATCCGCGGCACGCCGATGCTGGTGCAGCTGTTCTTGATCTACTACGGCCTGGCCCAGTTCGAGGCGGTGCGTGAAAGCTTCCTCTGGCCCTGGCTGTCGAGTGCGACCTTCTGTGCCTGCCTGGCCTTTGCCATCAACACCAGCGCCTATACCGCCGAGATCATTGCCGGCAGCCTCAAGGCCACGCCCCATGGCGAGATCGAGGCGGCCAAGGCCATGGGCATGTCGCGGGTCAAGATGTACCGCCGCATCCTTTTGCCATCGGCCCTGCGCCGGGCGCTGCCGCAGTACAGCAACGAAGTGATCATGATGCTGCAGACCACCAGCCTGGCGTCGATCGTCACCCTGATTGACATCACCGGTGCGGCGCGCACGGTCAACGCCCAGTACTACCTGCCGTTCGAGGCCTACATCACCGCTGGCGTGTTCTACCTGTGCCTGACCTTCATTCTGGTGCGCCTGTTCAAGCTGGCCGAGCGCCGCTGGCTGGGCTACCTGGCGCCGCGCAAGCACTGAAGCCTGCGCCCACTTTTTCGCCCTGAGCGTTAGCTCAAGACTGACTGCTTTGTGAGAATCGACAGCATGTACAAACTCGAAGTCCAAGACCTGCATAAACGCTACGGCAGTCACGAAGTGCTCAAGGGCGTGTCCCTGGCGGCCAAGGCAGGCGACGTGATCAGCATCATCGGCTCCAGCGGATCGGGCAAAAGTACTTTCCTGCGCTGCATGAACCTGCTCGAGCAGCCGCACGCGGGCAAGATCCTGCTCAACAACGAAGAGTTGAAGCTGGTCGCCAACAAGGACGGCGCGCTCAAGGCCGCCGATCCCAAGCAGCTGCAGCGCATGCGTTCGCGCCTGTCGATGGTGTTCCAGCACTTCAACCTGTGGTCGCACATGACCGCGCTGGAAAACATCATCGAAGCACCGGTGCACGTGCTGGGCATGTCGAAGAAAGACGCCCTGGAAAAAGCCGAGCACTACCTGGCCAAAGTTGGTGTCGCCCACCGCAAGGACGCCTATCCTGGGCATATGTCCGGTGGTGAGCAGCAGCGCGTGGCCATTGCCCGGGCGCTGGCCATGGAGCCGGAAGTGATGCTGTTCGACGAGCCGACCTCGGCGCTCGACCCCGAGCTGGTTGGTGACGTGCTCAAGGTCATGCAGTCGCTGGCCCAGGAAGGCCGGACCATGGTCGTGGTCACCCACGAAATGGGCTTTGCCCGCGAGGTGTCGAACCAGTTGGTGTTCCTGCACAAGGGCCTGGTGGAAGAGAGTGGCAACCCGCGCGAAGTGCTGGTCAACCCGCAGTCGGAGCGTCTGCAGCAGTTCCTCTCGGGCAGCTTGAAGTAAGATTGCCGCTTTGCACCAAAATGGGTCATGCTGCGTGCCAAGCGCAGCCTGACCAGGCTCTAACTTCTTGACCTCTCTCAGGTTTCGGACCGCATCCCATGACCACCCAGCGAATCGGTTTTCTCATCTGGCCCAGCACCAAAGCCCTGACCCTGGCGCTGGCCGAAGAGGTGTTGCGGGTTGCCCAGAAGGTCCATCCGGAAGTGGTCTACGAGTTGTCGTTCCTGCAGGCCGAAGCGCCGGGCGAAGGTGCCTGGCGCCTGCCGGGCGAGCCGTGGGCCGGCAAGCTCGAGGGCTGCCAGAAGCTGTTTTTGCTGGCGGACGAGCCGCCGCAGGCGGTGGCGTCGAGCCTGGCCAGCGCACTCAAACAACTGGTGCGTGCCGGGTGCGTGGTCGGCGGGCTGTCGGCGGGGGTCTATCCGTTGGCGCAGTTGGGTCTGCTCGATGGTTACCGGGCGGCGGTGCACTGGCGCTGGCAGGATGATTTTGCCGAGCGTTTCCCCAAGGTCATCGCCACCAGCCACCTGTTCGACTGGGATCGTGACCGCCTGACGGCCTGCGGCGGCATGTCGGTGATCGATCTGCTGCTGGCGGTGCTGGCCCGTGATCACGGTGCCGAGCTTGCCGGCGCAGTGTCTGAAGAGCTGGTGGTCGAGCGGATTCGCGAAGGCGGTGAGCGCCAGCGCATTCCGCTGCAGAACCGTCTGGGTTCCAGCCATCCGAAGCTGACTCAGGCGGTACTGCTGATGGAAGCCAACATTGAAGAGCCGCTCACCACCGACGAGATCGCCCAGCATGTGTGCGTATCGCGCCGTCAGCTGGAGCGGATCTTCAAGCAGTACCTCAATCGCGTGCCGAGCCAGTATTACCTGGAACTGCGCCTGAACAAGGCACGGCAGATGCTGATGCAGACCAGCAAGTCGATCATCCAGATCGGGCTGTCCTGCGGGTTTTCTTCCGGGCCGCATTTCTCCAGCGCCTACCGCAACTTCTTTGGCGCCACGCCGCGCGAAGATCGTAACCAGCGACGTAGCAGCAGCCCGTTCGAACTGTCGTCGGTCCCCGCGGAGCGCGGCTGATTTTTGATCGCGGGGCCAGCCCGCTCCCGCAGGTATCATGACTGTGGGAACGGCGGTGCGGCGACCCGACTTGCCCCGCGATCGAACCGCCCATACAGAATCTCCCGCGTATTCCCCGCAGCGTTTAAACTGCGCCTTTGCGACCCTATTTGTCGCATTGCCGTAAGCCTTGGTAAAACAGGGTTTGGCGCTATAAGAAGTTGTCGCTTGGCGGCAAGGTCAGGCGCCGATCTGTCCTTACAATCCCCCCATCGCTCGCCAGTTCCAGGCAGGCGTTCATCTTCAGGAGACTCCGATGTCCGCTCCGCAAGCTCCGGTGCAACGCGCCGATTTCGACCAGGTGATGGTCCCCAACTATGCCCCGGCGGCGTTCATTCCCGTCCGTGGAGCGGGCTCCCGCGTCTGGGATCAGGCGGGCCGCGAGCTGATCGATTTCGCCGGCGGCATCGCCGTGAACGTTCTTGGCCATGCCCACCCGGCGCTGGTTGGCGCCCTGACCGAGCAGGCCAATAAACTGTGGCACGTGTCCAACGTGTTCACCAACGAGCCGGCCCTGCGCCTGGCGCACAAGCTGGTCGACGCGACCTTCGCCGACCGTGCGTTTTTCTGCAACTCCGGTGCCGAAGCCAACGAGGCCGCATTCAAGCTGGCCCGTCGTGTAGCCCACGACCGTTTCGGCCCCGAGAAGCACGAGATCATCGCCACCGTTAACAGCTTCCACGGTCGCACCCTGTTCACCGTCAGCGTCGGCGGCCAGCCGAAGTACTCCGATGGTTTCGGGCCGAAAATCACCGGCATCAGCCACGTGCCGTACAACGACCTGGAAGCGCTGAAAGCACAGATCTCCGACAAAACCTGCGCGGTGGTCATCGAGCCGATCCAGGGTGAAAGCGGTGTGGTCCCGGCCGACATTGCCTACCTGCAAGGCGCCCGCGAGCTGTGCAACAAGCACAACGCGCTGCTGATCTTCGACGAAGTGCAGACCGGCGTTGGCCGTACCGGCTCGTTGTTTGCCTACCAGCACTACGGCGTGACCCCGGACATCCTCTCCAGCGCCAAGAGCCTGGGCGGCGGTTTCCCGATCGGCGCGATGCTCACCACCGAAGACCTGGCCAAGCACCTGACCGTCGGCACCCACGGCACCACCTACGGCGGCAACCCGCTGGCCTGTGCCGTGGCCAACGCCGTGCTCGATATCGTCAACACCCCTGAAGTGCTGGCGGGCGTCAAGGCCAAGCACGAGCGCTTCAAGAAGCGCCTGGAGCAGATCGGCGAGAAGTACGGCCTGTTCACCCAGGTGCGCGGCGTCGGCCTGCTGATCGGTTGCGTGTTGTCCGAGGCCTGGAAAGGCAAGGCCAAGGAGGTTTTCAACGCCGCCGAGAAAGAAAACCTGATGGTCCTGCAAGCCGGCCCTGATGTCGTGCGTTTCGCCCCGAGCCTGGTGGTGGAAGATGCCGACATCGACGAAGGCCTGGACCGTTTCGAACGTGCCGCGGCAAAACTGACTCAGGCCTGATTCACGCCTGCCGTCCTGTCATCGGCCCTGCGGGGCCGGTGATACCGAATTCCAGAGCAGGTGCCTGCGGGCACCTGCTGTTTTTCTCTGAGCCGGCGGATGTCGGCCTGTATACCCGAAAGGAGTGACACCATGCTGGTGATGCGCCCCGCGCAAATGGCTGATCTGGGCGAAGTACAGCGTCTTGCCGCAGACAGCCCCATTGGTGTCACGTCCTTGCCGGATGATGCCGGTCGCCTGAGCGACAAGATTGCCGCTTCGGAAACCTCCTTCGCTGCTGAAGTGAGCTTCAACGGTGAAGAGAGCTATTTCTTCGTTCTCGAAGACAGTAGCACCGGCAAGCTGGTGGGCTGCTCGGCGATCGTCGCCTCAGCCGGTTATTCCGAGCCGTTCTACAGTTTTCGCAACGAGACCTTCGTGCATGCGTCTCGCGAGCTGAAGATCCACAACAAGATTCACGTCCTCTCGCAGTGCCACGACCTGACCGGCAACAGCCTGCTGACCAGCTTCTACGTGCTGCCGGAACTGGTCGGCAGCGGCTGGGCCGAGCTCAACTCCCGCGGGCGCCTGCTGTTCATGGCGGCCCACCCGGAGCGCTTTGCCGAATCGGTGGTGACCGAGATCGTCGGCTACAGCGACGAGCACGGCGATTCGCCGTTCTGGGATGCGATCGGGCGCAACTTTTTTGACCTCAACTACGCCGAGGCCGAGCGCCTGTGCGGTCTCAAGAGCCGGACCTTCCTGGCCGAGCTGATGCCCCATTACCCGATCTACGTGCCGCTGCTGCCGGATGCCGCGCAAGAGGCCATGGGCCAGGTACACCCGCGGGCGCAGATCACCTTCGACATCCTGATGCGCGAAGGCTTCGAGACCGATCACTACATCGACATTTTCGACGGCGGCCCGACCCTGCATGCGCGGGTTTCCGGGATCCGCTCGATTGCCCAAAGCCGGGTGATGCCGGTCAAGCTGGACGATGACGCCAGCAAGGGCGGGCGCCCGTACCTGGTCAGCAACGGCCAGTTGCAGGATTACCGCGCAGTGCTGCTGGAGCTCGACTGGGCACCTGGCAAGCCGGTCAGCCTGAGTCTTGAAGCCGCCGAAGCCCTGGGCGTCGGCGAAGGCGCCAGCGTGCGCCTGGTCGCGGTTTGATCCCTGCGGTTCGATAACCGAGCACCCAGGTCGAGTTTTGCGGCAGGCCACAGGCCGCCGCCCGAGGAGATAGCATGATCGTTCGTCCCGTACGCAGCAGCGATTTACCCGCGCTGATCGAGCTGGCGCGCAGTACCGGCACCGGCCTGACCACCTTGCCGGCCAATGAAGAGCGCCTGTCGCACCGGGTCGGCTGGGCCGAGAAGACTTTCCGTGGCGAAGCCGAGCGCGGTGATGCCGATTACCTGTTCGTGCTGGAAAACGACGAAGGCGTGGTGGTAGGTATCTCCGCCATTGCCGGTGCGGTCGGCCTGCGTGAGCCCTGGTACAACTACCGGGTCGGCCTGACCGTCAGTGCTTCCCAGGAACTGAACATCTATCGGGAAATCCCCACCCTGTTCCTGGCCAACGACCTGACCGGCAACTCAGAGCTGTGCTCGCTGTTCCTGCGTGCCGATCACCGTAGCGGCCTCAATGGCCGCCTGCTGGCCAAGGCGCGGTTGCTGTTCATCGCCGAGTTCCCGGAGCTGTTCGGCAACAAGATCATCGCCGAGATGCGCGGGATGTCCGACGAGCAGGGCCGTTCGCCGTTCTGGGAAAGCCTGGGCCGGCACTTTTTCAAAATGGAATTCAGCCAGGCCGACTACCTGACCGGTGTCGGCAACAAGGCCTTCATTGCCGAGCTGATGCCCAAGTTCCCACTGTACACCTGCTTCCTCTCGGAAGCGGCGCGCAACGTCATCGGCCGGGTGCATACCGATACCGAGCCTGCGCTGGCGATGCTCAAGAGCGAAGGTTTCAGCTACCAGGGTTATGTCGACATCTTCGACGCAGGCCCTGCCGTGGAGTGCGAGACCGCCAAGATCCGTGCGGTGCACGACAGCCAGGCGCTGGTGATGGCCGTCGGTACCCCGGGCGACGACGCGACCCCCTTCATCATCCACAACCGCAAGCGCGAAGACTGCCGCATCACTGCCGCACCGGCGCGCCTTGCGGCCGGCACCCTGGTGGTCGATCCACAGACCGCCAAACGCCTGCGCCTGAGCGCCGGTGACCAGGTGCGTGCCGTACCACTGTCCGCTGCCCGGGAGGCCAAATAATGACGACTCACTTTATCGCCGGCAGTTGGCAGGCAGGGCAGGGTCAAGCGCTGCAATCACTCGACCCGGTCAGCCAGCAGGTTGTCTGGCAAGGCCAGGGCGCCAACGCCGAGCAGGTCGACAGCGCGGTCAAGGCCGCGCGCCAGGCTTTTGCCGGCTGGGCGCTGCAGTCACTGGAAGCGCGCATCAGCGTACTTGAAGCCTTTGCCGCCGCACTCAAGGCCAATGCCGACGAACTGGCGCGCTGCATCGGTGAAGAAACCGGCAAGCCCCTGTGGGAAGCTGCAACTGAAGTGACCAGCATGGTCAACAAGGTAGCGATTTCGGTACAGAGCTACCGTGAACGCACCGGCGAAAAAAGCGGCCCGCTGGCCGATGCCACCGCCGTGCTGCGCCACAAGCCTCACGGCGTGGTTGCGGTGTTCGGTCCGTACAACTTCCCCGGCCACCTGCCCAACGGTCATATCGTCCCGGCGCTACTGGCCGGTAATACCGTGGTGTTCAAACCCAGCGAGCTGACCCCGAAGGTTGCCGAGCTGACGGTCAAATGCTGGATCGAGGCCGGCCTGCCGGCGGGCGTGCTCAACCTGGTCCAGGGTGCCCGCGAAACCGGCGTGGCCCTGGCTGCCAACCCGGGTATCGATGGCTTGTTCTTCACAGGTTCCAGCCGCACTGGCAACCTGCTGCACCAGCAGTTCGCCGGGCGCCCGGACAAGATCCTGGCCCTGGAGATGGGCGGCAACAACCCGCTGGTGGTCGATGAGGTCAAGGACCTCGACGCTGCGGTTTACACCATCATTCAGTCGGCGTTCATTTCCGCCGGCCAGCGCTGCACCTGTGCGCGCCGTCTGCTGGTGCCGCAAGGCGCCTGGGGCGATGCGCTGCTCAAGCGCCTGGTCGAGGTGAGCACGAACATTTCGGTCGGTGCCTTCGACCAGCAGCCGGCGCCGTTCATGGGCTCGGTGATCTCCCTGGGCGCGGCCAAGGCACTGCTTGATGCCCAGGCGCACCTGCTCGGCAACGGCGGCGTGTCGCTGCTGCAAATGACCCAGCCGCAAGCCACGGCCGCCTTGCTGACCCCGGGCATCATCGATGTCACCGCGGTCGCTGACCGCCCTGACGAAGAGTTCTTCGGCCCGCTGCTGCAGGTCATTCGCTACAGCGATTTCGATGGAGCCATCGCCGAGGCCAACAACACCCAGTACGGCCTGGCCGCCGGCCTGTTGTCCGATTCTCACGCGCGCTACCAGTACTTCTGGCTGCAAAGCCGCGCCGGCATCGTCAACTGGAACAAGCAGCTGACCGGTGCTGCCAGCAGCGCGCCATTCGGCGGTGTGGGCGCTAGCGGCAACCACCGCGCCAGCGCCTACTACGCAGCCGATTATTGCGCTTACCCGGTAGCCTCGCTGGAGACCGCCAGCCTGACCCTGCCTGCGACACTGACGCCAGGCGTCTCCCTATAACAAAAGGTCCACGGAGCCTTGCCGATGAAATCGTTTGAAGTGAATTTTGATGGTCTGGTCGGACCGACGCACAACTACGGCGGGCTGTCGTACGGCAACGTTGCCTCGCAAAGCAACAGCCAGCAGGCGTCCAACCCGCGGGAGGCTGCACGTCAGGGCCTGGCGAAGATGAAGGCGTTGATGGAAATGGGCTTCCAGCAGGGCGTACTGGCCCCGCAGGAGCGTCCGGACGTGGCCGCGCTGCGCCGCCTGGGCTTCTGCGGAAGCGACGCACAAGTGATCGAACGTGCCGCCAAAGAGGCCATGCCGTTGCTGGTCGCCAGCTGCTCGGCCTCGAGCATGTGGGTGGCCAACGCCGCCACCGTCAGCCCCAGTGCCGACACTGCGGACGGCCGCGTGCACTTCACCGCCGCCAACCTCAACTGCAAGTACCACCGCAGCATCGAGCACCCGACCACCAGTCGCGTGCTCGGCGCCATGTTTGCCGATAACAAGCACTTTGCCCACCACGCCGCCTTGCCGGCGGTGGCGCAGTTCGGTGATGAAGGCGCGGCCAACCATACGCGTTTCTGCCGCAGCTATGGCGAGGCCGGTGTCGAATTCTTCGTCTACGGCCGCAGCGCCTTCGACACCCGTTACCCGGCGCCACAGAAGTACCCGGCGCGCCAGACGCTTGAGGCGTCGCAAGCCGTCGCGCGCCTGCATGGCCTGAGCGAGGAGGGCGTGGTCTTCGCCCAGCAGAACCCGGCAGTGATCGACCAGGGCGTGTTCCACAACGATGTGATCGCGGTGGGTAACGGTGAAGTGCTGTTCTACCACGAAGACGCCTTCCTCGAGACCGAGGCGATGCTTGGCCAACTGCAGGCTAAACTGGCTAAACGAGGCGGTAGCTTCAAGGCGATCTGCGTTCCGCGCTCGGCTGTGACGGTTGAGGACGCGGTGCGTTCGTACCTGTTCAACAGCCAGTTGCTGTCTCGCGCCGATGGTTCGATGCTGCTGATCGTGCCGGAAGAGTGCCGCAACAACGAGCGGGTCTGGGCCTATCTGTCGTCCTTGACCAGCGCAGGCGGGCCGGTCAGCGAGGTCAAGGTCTTCGACCTCAAGCAGAGCATGCAGAACGGTGGCGGGCCGGCGTGCCTGCGCTTGCGCGTGGCATTGAATGAAACGGAACTGGCGGCGGTCAATCCAGGCGTTATCATGACCGCACCGCTGTACGACACCCTGACCCAGTGGGTCGACAAGCACTACCGCGATCGCCTGAGCGAAACCGACCTGGCTGATCCGCAGTTGTTGCTGGAATGTCGTACGGCACTGGATGAACTGACCCAGATCCTCAAACTGGGTTCGGTCTATCCGTTCCAACTCCAACCTTGAGAGAGAATTCGACTATGTCCGACGCCCTGCAGCTGATCCTTGAAGATGACGATGGTACCCAGCTGGAAACTTCCTGCACCCGCTTTGCGGTGGTCTGGCAAGGCAAGGAGGTATGGATTCAGCAGGATGGCCGTGGTCAGCTGCTGATCGGCGTCGACGTTGAAGAAGACGATACCGAGTACGCCAACCTGCTGCTGCGCCCACTGGCCACCAACCTGGTGAGCCTGCAGCTGGAAATGGAACCGGCCGATGCCGGCGACGATGATGATCACGTCCATGGTCCCGATTGCGGCCACCATCACTAAGGAATAGCCCATGCTCGCCCTCGGCAAACTGCTTGAACTGACCCTGGCCGGTCGCGAACCGGCAGAGAAGACCCAGCTGACTGTCGACGGCGTACGCATGCGCTGGCTCGGTGAGGGCGCCCTCGAAGTGCGCCCGCCCGAGGCCCGTGACAATGGCCTGGACCTGCTGTTGTCGGCAGGCATCCATGGCAACGAAACCGCACCGATCGAGTTGCTCGACCGGTTGCTGCACGACATTGCCCGCGGCGATCTCAAGCCGCGGGCGCGTATTCTGTTCCTGTTCGGTAACCCCGATGCGATCCGCCGCGGCGAGCGTTATATCGAGCAGGACGTCAACCGCCTGTTCAATGGCCGCCATGATCAGACCAGCGGCCCCGAGGCCCTGCGCGCCTGTGAGCTGGAGCGCCTGGCGGCGACCTTCTTCAGCGTGCCTGATCGCACCCGCCTGCATTACGACCTGCACACTGCCATTCGCGGTTCGAAGATCGAGCAGTTCGCCCTCTATCCGTACAAGGAAGGCCGCCAGCATTCGCGTCGCGAACTGGCGCGCCTGAGCGCGGCCGGCATGGAGGCGGTGCTGCTGCAGAGCAAGGTGTCGATTACCTTCACCGCCTACACCTATGAGCAACTGGGGGCTGAAGCCTTTACCCTGGAACTGGGCAAGGCGCGGCCGTTCGGGGAGAACGGCGCGGTCAACGTCGATCGCCTGGAAACCCGCCTCAAGCAGATTATCGAAGGCACCGAACCCGAGGCGCCTGAGGCTCTGGATGGCTTGAAACTGTTCAGCGTGGCACGTGAGATCATCAAGCACAGCGAGCACTTTCGCCTGAACCTGCCGGCCGATATCGAGAACTTTTCCGAGCTCGAACCCGGCTATCTGCTGGCCGAGGATATCGCCGACACCCGCTGGATCGTCGAAGAGCAGGGCGCGCGCATCATCTTCCCCAACCCGAAAGTCAAGAATGGCCTTCGGGCGGGGATTCTGATCGTTCCCGCCAACCCCGAACAGCTAGGCTGATCGGGTGGGAGCGGGCTTGCCCCGCGATTGCGATCTATCGGCTGCATCGCATTGCGGGACAAGCCCACTCCTGCAGGGTGATTCAGCCAGCCATTTTCTGTGGTGATTCATTGCGGCGCAGGGCGCGCAACTTCTGCAGGGTGTCGGCGCAAGTTTTTGCCGCCTCGACGCCCTTGACCAGGAAATGTTCGAAGTAGAAGTTCTGGTGCTCGTCGCCGGCATGGAAATGGTGCGGGGTCAGTACCACCGAGAACACCGGCACTTCAGTTTCCAACTGCACCTGCATCAGGCCGCTGATTACCGACTGGGCGACGAACTCGTGGCGGTACAGGCCGCCATCGACCACCAGGCCTGCGGCAACGATGCCAGCGTAGCGACCGCCACGGGCCAGCAGCTTGGCGTGCAGGGGAATCTCGAAAGCGCCCCCGACTTCAAAGAAATCGATATCGCTTGCCTGATAGCCCTGTTTACCCATTTCCTCGACGAATGCCTTGCGCGCCTGGTCGACAATATCTTTGTGCCAGCAAGCCTGGATGAAGGCGATGCGCTCGTGGGAAGGGTTCTTGCTATCGATTGCGGTAGGTTGCATTGAAACGGACTCCTGTTTGTATGAGAAACAGGGCGCTGGATCGAAAGGGATTTCGCCGTGCAGGTGCAAAGCGACAGGCGCGGCTGCGCCTATCCCGTTCTCTCTTTATCCGGACTATGACCGTCGGCCCCGGAATCACACCGGGTCTGCTGACCTTGCAGGCAGGCCTGCAAGCGCTCGCGGGCTATGCGCATTGCGCGCAATTACCGCCGGTGGGGAATTGCACCCCGCCCTGAGAACGTTGCCGCCGATAATCGGCGGCGGGGAATTATTAGCACAGATGTCAGGTAAACGTATAGGCTGCTAACGGTTTTTTCCGGATGAACGACATTTCATCCGGGAAACCTTGCCAATTGCTTTATACGGCCCCAGTAATACCGTGTCAGCAGATCAAAACAGGCCCTGAGAGGCCGGGCAGGGTGGCAGCAAGCGGTTTTTCGCTGTCGTTGTCGTTGCAGGCCGTCCAATTGACGGTTTCTATAGCATAAACACACTGCACCCAAGCCTAAGGCCCGATATAATGCGGCCCTTTGCCGTCGTTTCGTCAATTTGACGCAAGCATTTGCCTTAAGGCCGCCGTTTCCGTGGAAGAACCTATGAAAAGCGCAGAAATCCGTGAAGCCTTCCTTCGCTTCTTCGAAGAGCAGGGACACACCCGAGTTGCCTCCAGCTCCTTGATTCCGGGCAACGACCCGACCCTGCTGTTCACCAACGCGGGGATGAACCAGTTCAAGGACTGCTTCCTTGGCCAGGAAAAGCGCGCCTACACCCGCGCGACCAGCAGCCAGAAGTGCGTGCGCGCCGGTGGCAAGAACAGCGACCTGGAAAACGTCGGCTACACCGCCCGTCACCACACCTTCTTCGAAATGCTGGGCAACTTCAGCTTCGGTGACTACTTCAAGAAGGACGCAATCACCTACGCCTGGACCTTCCTGACCAAGGTGCTGAACCTGCCGGAAGAGAAACTCTGGGTCACCGTCTATGCCAGCGACGACGAGGCATACGACATCTGGACCAAAGAGATCGGCGTACCCGCCGAGCGCATGGTGCGTATTGGCGACAACAAGGGCGCGCCATACGCCTCCGACAACTTCTGGACCATGGGCGATACCGGCCCGTGCGGCCCGTGCACCGAGATCTTCTACGATCACGGCGCCGACATCTGGGGCGGCCCACCCGGCTCGCCGGAAGAAGACGGCGACCGCTACATCGAGATCTGGAACAACGTCTTCATGCAGTTCAACCGCACCGCCGATGGCGTGCTGCACCCGCTGCCAGCACCGTCGGTGGATACCGGCATGGGCCTTGAGCGCATCAGTGCGGTCATGCAGCATGTGCACTCGAACTACGAGATCGACCTGTTCCGCAACCTGCTCAGCGCTTCGGCCGCCGCTATCGGCTGCGCCAATGCCGAGCAGTCGTCGCTCAAGGTAGTTTCCGACCATATCCGTTCCTGCAGCTTCCTGATTGCCGACGGCGTGCTGCCGTCCAACGAAGGCCGCGGCTACGTGCTGCGCCGCATCATCCGTCGCGCCTGCCGCCACGGTAACAAGCTGGGCGCCACCGGCAGCTTCTTCTACAAGATCGTCGCCGCCCTGGTCGCCGAGATGGGTGAAGCATTCCCCGAGCTCAAGCAGCAGCAGGCCAACATCGAGCGCGTGCTCAAGGCTGAAGAAGAGCAGTTCGCCAAGACCCTGGAGCAGGGCCTGAAGATCCTCGAGCAGGACCTGGCCGAACTCAAGGGCACCGTGGTGCCGGGCGACGTTGTATTCAAACTGTACGACACCTACGGTTTCCCGATGGACCTGACCGCCGACATCGCCCGCGAACGCGAGCTGACCATCGACGAGGCAGGCTTCGAGCGCGAGATGGAAGCCCAGCGTGAGCGTGCCCGCTCCGCCAGCGCCTTCGGCCTGGACTACAACACCCTGGTCAAGGTCGACGTCGCCACCGAGTTCACCGGCTACAACGCCACCGAAGGCAGCGCCAGGATCGTTGCTCTTTATAAGGACGGCAAGGTCGTCGAGCAGTTGGGCGAAGGCGAGGAGGGCGTGGTTATTCTCGACCGCACGCCGTTCTACGCCGAGTCCGGCGGCCAGGTCGGTGACACCGGCTACCTGCAGGCTGACAACGTGCGCTTTGACGTACGTGACACCACCAAGACCGGCGGCGCCTTCCTGCACCACGGTGTGGTGGCCAGCGGCAACCTGACTGTCGGCGCCCAGGTGCAGACCCGGGTTGATGCCGACGTCCAGCACGCCACGTCGCTGAACCACTCTGCCACCCACCTGCTGCACGCTGCGCTGCGCCAGGTGCTGGGCGATCACGTACAACAGAAGGGCTCGCTGGTCGATAGCCAGCGCCTGCGCTTCGACTTCAGTCACTTCGAGGCGGTCAAGCCAGAGCAGCTCAAGGCCCTGGAAGACATCGTCAACCGCGAAGTGCGCAAGAACTCCGAGGTGAAAACCGAAGAGACCGATATCGAAACCGCCAAGCAGAAGGGCGCCATGGCGCTGTTCGGCGAGAAGTACGGTGACAGCGTTCGGGTGCTGAGCATGGGCGGCGATTTCTCCGTCGAGCTGTGCGGCGGTATCCACGCCAAGCGTACCGGTGATATCGGCCTGCTCAAGATCATCAGCGAAGGTGGCGTGGCTTCTGGCGTACGCCGGATCGAAGCGGTCACCGGCGCTGCCGCACTGGCTTACCTGAACGCTGCTGAAGAGCAGCTCAAGGAAGCTGCGCAACTGGTCAAGGGCAGCCGCGAAAACCTGATCGACAAGCTCTCGGCAGTGCTCGAGCGCAACCGCCAGCTGGAAAAACAGCTGGAGCAACTGCAGGCCAAGGCCGCCAGCGCTGCTGGCGACGATCTGTCCAGTGCAGCCGTCGAGGTCAAGGGCGTCAAGGTCCTGGCCGCGCGTCTGGATGGCCAGGATGGCAAGGCGCTGCTGGCGCTGGTCGATCAGCTGAAGAACAAACTCGGCCGCGCAGTGATCCTGCTCGGCAGTGTCCATGAGGAAAAGGTCGTGCTGGTTGCCGGTGTGACCAAAGACCTGACTGGCCAACTCAAAGCCGGTGATTTGATGAAGCAAGCCGCTGCCGCAGTGGGTGGCAAGGGCGGTGGTCGTCCGGACATGGCGCAAGGTGGTGGCGTAGACACCGCCGCGCTGGACAACGCGCTGGCCCTGACCGTGCCATTCGTGGAGCAGGGCGTTTAAGGCGTACATCGGCCCGCCGTCCAGTGGCGGGCCATGGCGTTGATTGAATGTTTATTGGGTGCCCTTCATGGGCTGAGGCGGCTTTGAAATGGCGTTGATCGTACAGAAATTTGGCGGTACCTCGGTCGGCACAGTCGAGCGAATCGAGCAGGTTGCCGACAAGGTCAAGAAGTTCCGCGAAGCCGGCGATGACCTGGTGGTGGTTCTGTCGGCGATGAGCGGCGAAACCAATCGCCTGATCGACCTGGCCAAGAAGATCAGCGATCAGCCGGTTCCGCGTGAACTGGATGTGATCGTCTCCACTGGCGAGCAGGTGACTATCGCCTTGCTGGCCATGGCCCTGATCAAGCGTGGTATTCCGGCGGTGTCCTACACCGGTAACCAGGTGCGGATCCTCACCGACAGCGCGCACAACAAGGCGCGCATCCTGCAGATCGACGACCAGAAGATTCGCGGCGACCTCAAGGCTGGCCGCGTAGTTGTGGTTGCAGGTTTCCAGGGTGTCGACGAGCACGGCAACATCACCACCCTCGGTCGTGGTGGCTCCGACACCACCGGCGTGGCCCTGGCGGCAGCGCTCAAGGCTGACGAGTGCCAGATCTACACCGATGTCGATGGTGTCTACACCACCGACCCGCGCGTGGTGGCCCAGGCCCAGCGCCTGGACAAGATCACCTTCGAAGAGATGCTGGAAATGGCCAGCCTCGGTTCCAAGGTGCTGCAGATCCGCGCCGTCGAGTTCGCCGGCAAGTACAACGTCCCGCTGCGCGTGCTGCACAGCTTTCAGGAGGGGCCGGGTACCCTCATTACCATTGATGAAGAGGAATCCATGGAACAGCCGATCATTTCCGGCATCGCCTTCAATCGCGATGAAGCCAAGCTGACCATCCGTGGCGTACCGGATACCCCGGGCGTTGCTTTCAAGATCCTCGGCCCTATCAGTGCCGCGAATATCGAAGTCGACATGATCGTGCAGAACGTTTCGCACGATAACACCACCGACTTCACCTTCACCGTGCACCGCAACGACTACGACAAGGCCCACAAGGTCCTGGACAAGACCGCCGCCGAGCTCAACGCTCGCGAAGTGGTAGGTGACACCAACATCGCCAAGGTCTCGATCGTCGGCGTCGGCATGCGTTCCCATGCCGGTGTTGCCAGCCGCATGTTCGAAGCGCTGGCCAAGGAGAGCATCAACATCCAGATGATCTCCACCTCCGAGATCAAGGTCTCGGTGGTAATCGAAGAGAAGTACCTGGAGCTGGCAGTGCGCGCCTTGCACACCGCCTTCGAGCTCGACGCCCCCGCCCGACAGGGCGAGTAAGGCGGCTGCCTCAGGGGCGCGGCTTGCCGCGCCCTTCGTTTTTCTGGCTGGCGTGAGAAATCTGTGCTTTTGCTCGCGCTAGTCAATACTTAGGCGTAGGTCAGCAGCCGTCACGGGTTGTAGGCTGAAGCCCTTTTTTTTGCAGACTGTTATCCCTGAACTGAATTGCGTGAGGAGAAAGCTATGTTGATTCTGACTCGTCGGTGCGCCGAGAGCCTGATCATTGGCGACGGCGAAATCACCGTGACCGTGCTCGGCGTCAAAGGAAACCAAGTGCGGATAGGGGTCAACGCCCCTAAAGAAGTGGCCGTCCACCGTGAGGAAATCTACCTGCGGATCAAGAAAGAGAAGGACGAAGAACCAACCCATTAATTTTTATCGAGTTTTTTTCAAAAAAGAGTTTGCAAACGGGGAAGGGTCTGGTTATTATACGCCCCGTGTTGCGGAGAGGTGGCCGAGTGGCCGAAGGCGCTCCCCTGCTAAGGGAGTATACCTCACAAGGGTATCGGGGGTTCGAATCCCCCCTTCTCCGCCATTATTCATGTAGGACGCTGTAATCTGCCTGAATCGCCTAAGTCGTTGAAATTAAACGAAAAAGTGGTTGGCAAAAAGATTTAGCGGCCTATAATGCGCGGTAACAAATGCACTCATAGCTCAGCTGGATAGAGTACTCGGCTACGAACCGAGCGGTCGGAGGTTCGAATCCTCCTGAGTGCACCATACGACGAAGCAGTTTT
>NZ_JBNDLE010000029.1:0-64517 GCF_050435905.1 Pseudomonas sp. 2835
ATACCCTCCCTTGCCCGGCCCCCCCCGCGGGCCGACGCACACCCCCCCCACGCCCCCCACCCCGCTCCACGGGGCGCCCCCCCCCCCCCCCCCCCTCGACTTGCCCCGCGATGTTTTTAGCCGTTATTTAACAGTAACGGTAATCTTCTTCGACTCGACGCTTGGCTTGAACGGCACGTGGAACTTGTCGCCCAGCACCAGTTGCAGGGTGTGCTTGCCCGGCGTCAGGGTCAGCTTGACCTCGGTCTGCGCTTTGCCGAAGTGCAGCACTTGCGGGCCGGCCGCCAGCGGCGCGTTGTTTTCCGGCAGCAGGCTGGTTGGCAGTACCTGGTCGGCAGCAGGTTCTTTATCGACGTCCACCAGCAAGTGGTGGTGGCCGCTATGCGGGGTCTGATCACCCGCTGGCTTGAGCTCCATGCCCTCGATGCCGAACTTGACGGTAAAGGTCTTGTCGACCGTGGCGCCATCGGCCGGGGAAACGATGAAGACCTTGGCGTCTTTTGGTGGCTCCTGGCTCTTCAGACCATCGGCGGCAGCGGCAAAGGCCGAGACACCCATCAGCAATCCGGCGACGGCTGCACGCGAAAATAGGCTTTTCATTCACTTCTCCTGTGTTTTACTTCAATAACCCTTGCCACTGAACGAACGGCAACGGTGGATTACCATAGTCCAAATGCGTCAAAACATGTTTAACAACGGTGACAGAAAAAATTTCGCCGTCAGTTAAAACATCCTCCACCTGATGTGGTCTTAAGTTGCGTTCGACCGTGGCAACAACAGAAAGTCGCGGCGACTCGATTTCACTGCCAAGCATTCAAGGGGCTTAAATGCGTTTTGCCATTGGGGTACTACTTGCCACCCTGCTCAGCCCATGGGCACAGGCCGAGCTGATCGACGACGTCAACGACCGCGGTGAACTGCGCATTGCCGTAGAAGCCAACATGGCGCCGTTCAACTTCAAGGACGACAACAAAAAGCTCAGCGGTTTTGAAGTCGAGTTGGGCGAGTTACTGGCCAAGGAACTCGATCTGCGCGCCGACTTCGTCGTGGTTGAAGCCAAGGATTTACTCCAGGGTGTTGAAAGCGGCAGCTACGACATCGCCATCAACCACATTGCCGCTACCCCGCAGCTCAAGGAACGCCTGGATTTCAGCGAACCCTACGCCTATTCCAGTGCCCAGCTGATCGTACGCAAGGAAGAAAAGCGCCCGCTGAGCACCCTTGAAGCACTCAAGGGCCGCAGCCTGGGTGTGGCCCAAGGCAGCCAGTTCGTCGAACAGGCGCGGGCGGTCGAAGGCGTGGACCTGCGCAGCTACCCGGATGCCATGCAGCCGATCAAGGACGTGGCCAGCGACCAGATCGATGCCGCCATCAGCGACCGTTTGCTGGTGCCCTATGCCATTCGCGATAGCCAGCAGTCGGTCAGCAAAGGCGCCACCATTGGCCCGATCCTGACCCTGGCGATTCCGTTCCAGAAGGGTAACCCGGCGTTCCAGAATTCCCTGGACGGCGCGCTTCAGCGAATCAAGGCCGATGGCCGGCTGAGCGAGTTGTCGCAGAAGTGGTTCGGCATGGATGCAAGCAAGCCGCCGAAGTAACAAAAGCTTCGCGGGGCAAGCCCGCTCCCACCGGGCCCGGTAGGAGCGGCCCCGCGATGGTGTTAAAGCTGTTTCAAGGCTTGCTCCGCCGCCTCAAGCTGCAGCTCACTGAACACCTGCACCCCTTCACGGCGCAGCAGCGCCGTGGTCACGCCCTCGCCCGCCACTTTGGTGCCAGTGAAAGTCCCGTCATAGGTCAGCGCATTGCCGCACGACGGGCTACCGGATTTGAGCACCGCAATCCGGATGCCATGGCGGCGCACCAGCGCCAGCGCCAACTGGGCCCCGGCCAGGAACTGCGCAGTGACATCCTCACCGGTGACGGTCAGGACCTGCGTATCGCCATCCAGCACCACAACACCCTGGCCGCCAGGGATCTCCGCCGGTGGCCGTGGCGTTGGCAAGCCGCCGGCCACTTCAGGGCACAACGGCACGATGCGCCCCTCGGCTTGCCACTGCTGGAGCAAGTCAGGATGGCCGCTGGCGCGCCCGTCATAGCGCACCGGCTGGCCGAGCAGGCAGGCACTGACCAGAACCTTGTGCATATCAGAACGGCTCGTTGCCACGGCGGCGGAACCAGCCGGTCAGCGACAGGCGGTCGCGATGGGCCGGCAGCACCTCATGGGGGACTTCGCCGGAAAGGAACACCACCAGGCAACCGCCGATCGGTTGCACGTCGTGCTCGACATCGCCCTTGAGGGTCATGCGCAACTGCCCGCCGTGCTCGGGCTGCCAGCCTTCATTGAGGTAGATCACCGCCGAGACCATGCGCCGGTCGTCATCGCGAAAGCGGTCGAGATGTTTACGATAAAAGGCACCCGGCGGGTACAGGGCGAAGTGGCATTCAAAGTCCTCAAGGCCGAGGAAAAGGCCGCGATTAAGCGCCAGGCGCAGGCTGCCCATCAGCGCCAGGTAGTGGTCGCAAGGCTCGGCCTGGCCGGGTTCCAGCCACTGGATGCGGTCGCCGCGGATGCCCTCGCGGACCTCCTGGGCAACGCCCCGACCCACGGCTGCCGGTTCCAGTTCGCCCTCGGCGGCGCGATTGCGGCACTCGGCCGCCAGCGCCAGGGTCAGAGACTCTGGAAGAAAGGTATCTTGCTGCGACCAGCCACGGGTGGCCAGGTCGTCGACGATGCGCAACAGCAGGGGGTCATCAGGGGATATGTGCATGTCGCGCATAGTATCGATCTGCCGCGAAATCCGACAGCGCCACTTGGCCGAGAGTATGCAATGGCTTCTCGACAAAGCCCCGCCATGGCAAGGACAATAGCGCCCTGCCGACAGGAGTCCTGAATGCGCCGTTTGTTTTTACTGCTGATGATGATCTGCACCACGCCTGTCTGGGCAGACAGCCTCGACCAACTCTACAAGGTCGCCGGCTGGCCCGAGCAGCGCGCCCACTTTACCGATGCCCTCGATGCCGCCCAGCAGCGCTATCGCAATAGCCTGCCGCCTGCGGTTTACCAGGCGCTGGTCAATAACAGCAATCAACGCTTCCAGGCCCAGGCCGTGGATAAACGCGCCGAGGCCCAGCTGCGCGCCAACCTTAGCGATCCGGCCCCGGCCCTGGCGTTCTTCCAGTCGCCGCTGGGGCGCAAGATCGTCGCCGCCGAACTGCTCGCCACCCGTCGCGACCAGTTGGCCAAGAATGCCAAGGGCCTGCCCAAGGTCCAGGCCAGCGACAACCGCCTGCTGATCATCGGCCACCTGGCCCAGGCCCTGCCGGCCCGTGAAGCCGGTGCCGAAGTGAGCCTGGCGATTGCCGGGGTCGCCGCCGACAGCCTCAGCCAGATGATCCCCGGCCTGCTCGGTGGCGGCCAGGCCCAGGGCCTGCTCGACGGCCAGCGCCAGCGCCTGATGGAACAGATCGGCAGCGAGCTGAACAACACCTTGCTGTACGTCTATCGCGACTTGTCCGATGCCGAGCTGGAAGAGTTCGCCACCTTTGCCGAATCCGCTGAAGGCAAGGCCTACTACAAGGCGGCCCTGGCGGCGATCCGCGCCGGCCTTGCGGTGGGCCAGGAAACCTCGCAGCTGAAGTGATCAGCCCAGGCGCTTGTCGATGAACTCGAAGTAGCGCGCGCGAATCGCCGGCAGTTCGTTGGCCAGATGATGCCGCGCTTCGGGGATCATCAGGATCCGTGGCGCGGCGAACTTCTCCCCCAGCACCTTGAGGTTATACGGCCAGTCGACGGTCATGTCGCATTCGCCCTGGATGATCAGCGGCTGGCGCGGGCTGAGCGGCGCAGCCTCGATGCGTTTGACCCACTCGAGCAGCGCCCCGACCCAAGCCGTCGGCAGGCGCCTCGGCTGCAGCGGGTCGGCCAGCAGGAACGGCAAAAAAGTCGGGTCGTTGCTGTTCTCGCTAAAGCGCCGCTCGATACCGTTGACGAACGGCTTGAGCACCCGGTAGCTGAACTTCGACCAGCGCCACGCCCGTGGCCGTACCAGTGGCGCCAGCAGGATCACCTCGCCCTGGGCCGGGCTCTGGGCGCCGCCATGCAGCAGATGATCGACGACGATTGCGCCACCGGTACTCTGCCCGAACAGGTGCCAGGGCTGCGGCAATTCCAGGCTGCGGGCCTGCTCGAACAACGCCTGCAGCACCTGCTGGTAGGCGCTGAAATCATCGATGCTGGCCCGCTCGCCGCTGGACAGCCCGTGCCCGGGCAGGTCGCAGGAAATCACCGCATACTGCTGATCCAGCGCCCAGTCGATGACATGCCGGTACAGGCCCATATGGTCGTAAAAGCCGTGCAGCAGAATCAGCGTCGCCACCGGTGCCGCCGGTAGCCACACCTGACCGACCACCTCGAAACCTGCGGCGTCGAAGCGCCCGAGCCAGCTCTGCGGGGCCTGTTCACGGGCGGGCAGATCCAGCCCGTAGAAGCGCTGATAGGCCTGGCCCTGCGTCGACAGCGGCTGCCGCGCCGCCAGGGAGGTCAGGCTGGCACGTAGGGAGTCGGGCTGAAATGACGCGGGCATAAAAGAATTCCAGACGCAAAAGCGGGTTATTGACCTGTGATATTCATCTGTCGCCGCCAGCATGGCAAGCTAGGCGACTTTTTTCGGATATTGCCGACATGCCCCGCTCGCCCCTGCGCACCCTGCCTGGCCTGTTGCTCGCTGCCCTCTGCGGCGCCGGCCTGTGGTGGGCCTACGACAGTTTTCAGAGCCGCTACCTGCGCACCTTCGACAACCAGACCGCGCTGTTCTCCGGCGACCGCCTGCAACTGCCGGCGAACATTGCCGGCCCCGGCCCGATCCGTCTGGTGCACTTCTGGGACCCGGCCTGCCCGTGCAACGTCGGCAACCAGCAGCACCTGGGCGAGCTGATCGAGCACTTCGCCCCCCAAGGCGTGGCGTTCTACGTGGTGCAAAAACCCGGCACCCGCGGCCAACTGCCTGCCACCCTCAGTGCGCTCAAACCGCTGGGCGAGCTGCCCGGCGCCGAACACCTGCCGGCCACCCCCGGCGTGGCGATCTGGGACCGCAACGGCCAGCTGGCCTACTTCGGTCCCTACAGCGAAGGCGCCACCTGCAACTCGAGCAACAGCTTCATCGAGCCGATCCTGCTCGCCCTGAGCCAGGGCCGGGCGGTCAGCGCCACGCACACCATGGCGGTGGGCTGCTACTGCCCCTGGCAGCCCTAGCGCACCCGCGCAGGATTGCCCACCACGGTCGCACCCGCCGGCACATCGCGGGTCACCACGCTGCCGGCGCCGATCACCGCGTTGTCGCCCACCGTCACCCCCGGGAGGATGATCGCGCCACCGCCGATCCACACGTTGTTGCCGATCTTCACCGGCCGCCCGCTTTCCAGGCCACTGCGGCGTAGCGCCGGGTCCAGCGGGTGGTCGGCAGTGTAGATCTGCACCGCCGGGCCGATCTGGCAGTCATCGCCGATGCTCACCGGGGTGACGTCGAGGATCACGCAATTGAAGTTCATGAACACGTTGGCGCCGACGCTGATGTTGTAGCCGTAGTCGCAGTAGAACGGCGGGCGAATCACCGCACCGTCACCGACCTTGGCAAAATGCTCGACCAGCAAACCGTGGCGCTGCTCGTTGAGCAGCTCGGCACTGTTGTTGTAGCGCTGCATCCAGAGCTTGTTGGCGATCTGTTCGGCCTGTAGCTGCGGGCAGCTGGCGTGATAGAGCTGGCCACTGAGCATCTTCTGCTTTTCACTGAGATTCATCTTCCCTCCTTTGGGGCTATCCTCTGTCCGACTTTACCTCGATGATCGGACCACACGATCCGCTAAAAAGCACAAGGAGTCACGATGAAGCGCAGCCTGACCTTCCTCGCCGTGGTCATTGCCGCGGCCGCCGGCGGCGGTTACTGGTACGTGCACGGCAAGCTGCCGCAACGCGAAGGCGAGGTCACCCTGAGCAGCCTGCAGGCACCGGTCAGCGTGCGCTACGACGCCCGCGGCGTGCCGCACATCCAGGCGCAGAACGAGGCCGACCTGTACCGTGCCCTGGGCTATGTGCATGCCCAGGACCGCCTGTTCCAGATGGAGATCATCCGCCGCCTGGCCCGCGGCGAGCTGGCTGAAATCCTTGGCAGCAAACTGCTCGCTACCGACACCCTGTTCCGCAGCTTGCGCATTCGCGAGCAGGCCGAGCTTTACGTCGAACGCCAGGACAAAACCTCGCCCGCCTGGCTGGCCCTGCAAGCGTACCTGGAGGGCGTCAACGCCTGGCAGGACAGCCATCCCAAGCCGATGGAGTTCGACGTGCTGGGCATCACGCCGCGGCCCTTCATCGCCCAGGACACCATCAGCATCGCCGGCTACATGGCCTACAGCTTTGCCGCCGCGTTTCGCACTGAACCTGCGCTGACCTATATCCGCGACCAGCTGGGCGCCGACTACCTGAAGATCTTCGACCTCGACTGGAACCCGCAAGGCGCCCTGGCCAGCACGCCAGCCCTGGCCGCCAGCGACTGGAAGAGCCTGCAGCAATTGGCGCAACTCAGCCAGCAAGCCCTGAGCGATGCTGGCATTCCCCAGTACGAAGGCAGCAACGCCTGGGCCATTGCCGGCAGCCGTACTCGTAGCGGCAAGCCGCTGTTGGCCGGCGACCCGCACATCAGTTTCTCCGTGCCGTCGGTGTGGTACGAGGCGGAACTGACCGCGCCCGGCTTCAACCTCTATGGCTATCACCAGGCGCTGAACCCCTTCGCATCGCTCGGGCACAACCGCGACTTCGGCTGGAGCCTGACCATGTTCCAGAACGACGACGTCGACCTGATTGCCGAACAGGTCAACCCCGACAACCCCGAGCAGGTCAAGATCAACGGTCAATGGCAGACCCTGAGCCAGACCCACGAACAGATCGCGGTGAAGAACGAGACGCCGGTGGACATCACCCTGCGCCGCTCGCCCCACGGGCCGATCGTCAACACGGTACTGGGCGACATGGCAGGACCGACGCCGATTGCCGTGTGGTGGGCGTTCCTGGAGACCGAGAACCCGATCCTTGATGGCTTCTACCAGGTCAACCGCGCCGACACCCTCGACAAGATGCGCGCCGCAGCGGCGAAGATCCAGGCACCCGGGCTCAACCTGATCTGGGCCAATGCCCGTGGCGATATCGGCTGGTGGGCGGCGGCGCAGTTGCCGATTCGCCCTGCCGGGGTCAATCCGGGCTTCATTCTCGATGGCAGCACGGCGCAGGCCGAGAAGCTCGGCTTCTATCCTTTCAGCGCCAACCCGCAGGCGGAGAACCCGGCCAGCGGCTATATCGTCTCGGCCAACTTCCAGCCGCCAGCGAACATACCGGTGCCGGGCTATTACAACCTGGCCGATCGTGGCCAGCGCCTGAACCAGCACCTGGCCGACCCACAGATCAAGTGGGACCAGCAGAACAGCCAGGCGCTACAACTGGACACAACCACCGACTACGGCCCGCGCACTTTGGCGCCGTTGCTGGCGGTGCTGCGTGAAGTCGCCAACGGCGATCAGGAGAAGGAACTGGTCGAGCAACTGGCGGCGTGGAATGGTGACTATCCGGTGGACTCGGTCAGTGCCACGCTGTTCAACCAGTTCCTTTACGACCTGGCCTACGCGGCGCTGCACGATGAGCTGGGCGACACCTGGTTCCAGACCCTGATCAGCACCCGCGCCATCGATGCGGCGTTGCCGCGCCTGGCGGCCGACGCCAGTTCACCCTGGTGGGGCAAACAGGGCAGTAGCGAGCAAGGCGATCGCACTGCGGCGGTGAAGCAGGCCTGGGGCAACACCCTGGCGCACCTGCGCGAGACCCTCGGCAACGACCCGGCCGGCTGGCAATGGGGCAAGGCGCATACCCTCACCCACAACCACCCATTGGGGCTGCAGAAGCCGCTCAACCTGTTGTTCAACGTTGGCCCGTTTGCCGCACCGGGCACCCATGAAGTGCCGAACAACCTGTCGGCGAAGATCGGACCGGCCCCCTGGCCGGTGACCTACGGGCCGTCGACCCGGCGCCTGATCGACTTCGCCGATGCCGGCCAGGCACTGACCATCAACCCGGTCGGGCAAAGCGGAGTGTTGTTTGACCGCCACTATGGCGACCAGGCCAAGGACTATATCGAGGGCCGCTATCAGAAGGCGCAGATGGGGGTGATTCCGGCGCAGAGCACCTTGAAGCTCGTGCCCCGGAATTAGCAAGGCTGCGCCTTGCATCGCTGGCAACGCCAGCTCCCACAGGTCCGGTGGACACAAGTTCATTGTGGGAGCCGGCCTTGCCGGCGATGGGCTGCGCCAGCAGCCCCAAAGGGTCAGCCCTGCCAGTTACCGCCTTCGACAATCACGCTCTCAGGCTTGGTGTCATCGCTCAGTTCCTTGCGCACATACTGGTCATACAGCTTGAGCAGATACTTCTGCTCGCCCAGGCGCGCCAATTCGGCGTTGACCCAATCGCGCAGCTCGATGTTGCCCTTCTTCACCGCCGGTGCAATCGGCGCTTCCTCGCCGAGTTTTTCTTCCAGCACGCGGTAGCCCGGGTTCTGCTTCGACCAGCTGAACAGGATCAGGTTGTCCTGGGCGTAGGCATCACCACGACCACTGGCCAGGGCCTGCAGCGACTCGGTGTTCTTCTCGAACTTGAGCAGCTTCCAGTCCGGATGATTCTTGGTCAGCCAGATATCGGCGGTGGTGCCGGTGGTGACGATGGTGGTCTTGTCGGCCAGGTCATCGAGCGTTTTCACGCTGCTGCCTTCCGGCACCAGGGCCTGCACGGCAACCCGCAAGTTGGGGTTGGTGAACTCCACCGCTTCCTTGCGCTCCGGGGTCACGGTCATGTTGGCCAGGATCAGGTCGACCTTGTCGCTTTGCAGGAACGGAATACGGCTGGCCGGTTCGACCGCCACGAACTCGACCTTGTTCTCGTCGCCGAGCAGGTCCTTGGCAAACTGGCGGCCGATGTCGGTATCGAAACCGACATAACGCCCGGCCTCATCGACAAAACCGAACGGCGGTTTGTCGGTGAATACGCCGACGATCAGCTTGTCGCGGGCCTTGATGGTTTCCAGGTAGCTGGTGGCCGGAGCGGCGCCACCGGCGGCCGGCTTGCCCGGCTCTTCCGCCTTGTTGCAGCCGGCCAGCAAGGCCAGGCCGAGTAGGGACAACAGCAGTTTCGACGTCTTGACAGTTTTCATGACAATTCCTTTGCGGGTGTTTTGGGCAGGCTTTCAACAAAGGAGAATTTCTCCAGGAACTGCTGCGCGCGTGCGCTCTGCGGGTTCGTAAAGAAGCTCTCGGGGTCGCGCTGTTCAAGGATCCTGCCGGCCTCCATGAACACGATGCGGTCGGCCACCGCGCGGGCGAAGGCCATTTCATGGGTGACGATGAGCAGGGTCATGCCGTCGCGAGCCAGGCCCTGGATTACCTGCAGCACTTCCTTGACCATTTCCGGGTCGAGCGCCGCGGTAACTTCATCGAACAGCATCACCTGCGGGTTCATGCACAGCGAGCGGACGATGGCGATGCGTTGCTGCTGGCCACCGGAAAGCTGGCGCGGGAAGGCGTCGCGCTTGTCCAGCAGGCCAACCCGGGCCAGCAGGGCTTCGGCCTGGGCCTGGGCCTCGCGGCGCTCGCGCTTTTGCACCTTGAGCGGGCCGAGCAGCAGGTTGTCGATCACGCTCATGTGGCCGAACAAGTGATAACTCTGGAACACCATGCCGACCTGCTGGCGCACCTGGCGCCAGTCGGTGCCAGGCGTCAGCAGCTCTTCACCGGCCAGGCGCAGGCTGCCGCTGTGGGCGCTTTCCAGGCCATTGAGGCAACGCAGCAAAGTGCTCTTGCCGCAGCCGCTGGGGCCGAGGATCACCACCACTTCACCGCTGCGCACCTGCAGGTCGACGTGGTCGAGCACTTGCTGCTCGCCGAAGAATTTATTGAAGCCCTTGAACTCGATCAGTGCGCTCATGCGTGTGTCCAGCGACGCTCCAGCGCACGTGAGGCGGCTGACAGCGGGTAGCAAATGAAGAAGAAAAACAGAAACAGCGCGCCATAGATCAGCACCGACTCGTAGGTGCGCTCGATGATCTGCTGGCCAACCTTGATCACATCGACCACGCCGATCAGCACCGCCAGCGAGCTGGTCTTGATGATCCGCGTGTAAATGTTGATGGTCGGCGGGGTCATGCGCTTGAGCGCCTGGGGCAGCAGCACGTAGCCGTACAGTTGCGCGCCGGACAGGCCGATCGACAGCCCCGCTTCACGCTGCCCGCGCGGTAACGACTGCAGCGCACCGCGCACTACTTCGCCCACTTCGCTGGCGCCCCACAACGACAGCACCAGCACCGCACACCAGAAACTCGGAATGCTCACGGCAAAGAAAATCGGCAGGCCGAAGAACAGCAAGTACAGCCAGACCAGCACCGGGATCGCCCGGAACAGCTCCAGGTAGATGCGCAGCAGTAGATTCACACTGCGTTTGCCCAGGGTCGCCAGCACGCCGTAGAGCACGCCGCCGAGGGTGGCAAAGAGTATGCTCAGCGCCGAAATCGCCAGGGTTTGCGCAGCGCCCTTGCCCAGTTGCGGCAAAGACACCAGCAACAACTCAAGACCCGAACTGGCCATGTTGCAGCCTCCGTTCCAGGCGGCTGAGCAGCAGCGACAAAGGCAGGAACAGCAGTACGCAAATCAGCGTCAGCACCGCGAGCATCTCGTAGGTCTTGTAATACAGGGCGATGTAGCTCTTGGTGGTGTAGAGGATCTCTGGCACCGCCACCGCCGACACCACGGTGGTTTCCTTGAGCAAAAAGATGAAGTTGGCAAACAGCGCCGGCAAGCTGAGGATACCTGCCTGGGGCAGGATCACATGGCGCAGCAGCTGGCCTTCCGACAGGCCAATGGAGCGGCCCGACTCCAGTTGCGCCACCGGCACCGCCTCGACGCCTGCACGCAGCACCTCGGTGAGGTAGGCGCCGCCGAGGAAGGTCATGGTGATGATCGCCGCGGCGAAACCGGAAATCTTCAGGCCCAGCTCCGGCAAGGCGAAATAAACAAAGAACAGCTGGATCAGCAGCGGCGTGTTGCGCGCCAGCTCCACGTAGAGCTTTACCAGGCGCTGCAGGTACGGCGTGCGGTAAACCAGGATCGCGGCGTTGACCAGCGCCACCAGCAGCGAAGTGCCGATGGCGATCAGGCCGACTTGCAAGGTGACGCCCACCGCCTTGAGAAAGGCCGGCAATGTGCTAAGGATAAAAGCGACATCGAAGCTCATGGAGTGAGCCTCGGCAAAAGATATGACATAGACAGGATCTCGGACCGGCCCGAGGGTAAACGGGCGGCTCTACACAGGGGTTGTCAGTGCGGGTGAGCACAATAGGTAGACTCTAAAGGTATAAAAATATTTCTTTAAATACCTTTATTGCATATTGATATCACCCAAACAGCTAACCTGCGAAATCCTTGGCGGTGACGGGATCTTTCTGCTGAAAATGCCATCCAAGCGCTGTCGACCCATCACACCAACAAGGAAGACAAAGGATGAATAGCGCCCCCACTCTCGATGCAAAAGAACTGATCAAATGGCTGACGGCATTGCGCCGGGCGGTCAATGCGGGGAATTGAACGCACTGTGGGAGCAAGGTTGACCCGCGATGCGATTTGACTGGTAGATCGCATCGCGGGGCAAGCCCGCTCCCACAGGATGTGTGTGTAGCCTCTTAGAACGCCGGCAGTACCGCGCCGCTGTATTTCTTCTCGATGAAGGTCTTCACTTCAGGGCTGGTCAGGGCCTTGGCCAGCTTCTGGATGGCTTCGCTGTCCTTGTTGTCCGGACGGGCTACCAGGAAGTTCACGTACGGCGAGTCGGCGCCTTCGATCACCAGGGCGTCCTTGGCCGGGTTCAGGCCGGCTTCCAGGGCGTAGTTGGTATTGATCATGTCCAGGTCGACCTGATCCAGCACACGCGGCAGCATGGCCGATTCAAGCTCGCGGAATTTCAGCTTCTTCGAGTTCTCGGCGATGTCTTTCGGGGTCGCCAGGGCGTTCTTCGGGTCTTTCAGGGTGATCAGGCCAGCCTTCTGCAACAGCAGCAGGGCACGACCGCTGTTGCTGCCTTCGTTAGGAATGGCGACGGTAGCGCCTTCTTTCAGTTCGCTCAGGTTCTTGATCTTCTTCGAGTAGCCGCCGAAGGGTTCGACGTGCACGCCGATCACGGTTTCCAGGTGGGTGCCTTTGCCTTCGTTGAAGTTCTTCAGGTACGGCAGGGTCTGGAAGTAGTTGGCGTCCAGGCGCTTCTGGTCGACCTGCACGTTAGGCTGCACATAGTCGGTGAATACCTTGATCTCCAGGTCCACACCTTCCTTGGCCAGGGTCGGCTTGATCAGCTCGAGGATTTCCGCGTGCGGTACCGGGGTAGCGGCAACTACCAGCTTCTCGCCCGCCTGGGCAAAACCTGCAACCGACAGAGCGGCCGCCAGAGCAGTCAACAACAGAGCCTTTTTCATGCGCAGTCCTTATTCGAATACACGGCCATCGGGCGACGGCGAAGGTGGGGGTTGCCAGCACTTTGCTAGCTGGCTTGAGGCGGACAATACCTAGATTTTTTATACCAGAACAATATCTTTTATTTTGCTGCTTATTCCATTTTCAATGGATCGCGCCATGCACCCCATGCATGGCATCAGGCAGCGGGTTGGGTCAGACGCAACAGGGTCTGCTCCAGCAATTGTTGCAGAGCACTGCGCTCACCCGGCTGACCAAGGCTCAGCAGCTGCTCCAGCTGGCCGGCCAGAGCGCTCAAGGGGGTCGGCAGGTTCAAATGCTCGGGGAGGATTTCTTCACCGCTGCTGACCAGCAAGGCGAAGTGAATGACGTTCTCAAGCTCACGGGTATTGCCCGGCCAGCTGTGCAGCTCCAATACCCGCTGCGCCGCTTCGCTGATCAACGGCACCGACAGGTTCAGGCGCGGGCTATAGATACCAACGAAATACTCGGCCAACGCCAGGATATCGCCGACCCGTTCACGCAAGGCCGGCAGCTCCAGCTGGCCTTCGCGCAGGTAGTGGTACAGGCGGTCGTGGAACTTGCCGGCGCTCACCGCCTCGGCCAGGTCGATGCTCGAGGCGGCGACCAGGCGCACGTCCACCGGGTTTGGTTGCTGGGCACCGACGCGGGTGACTTCGCGGTTTTCCAGCGCCGAGAGCAGCTTGATCTGGATCGGCAGCGGCAGGTCGGCGATTTCGTCCAGGTACAGGGTGCCGCCGTTGGCCGAGCCGAACCAGCCGGCCCGGCTGCTGGCCGCGCCACTGTGGGCACCGGCACTGTAGCCGAACAGCTCGGCGTCGGCATAGGTCGGGCTGATCGCGCCGCAGTTGACCGAAACGAACAAGCCGCCGCGATCACTGGCGCGATGAATCTGCCGGGCCAGCAATTCCTTGCCAGTACCGGTTTCGCCGCGGATCAGCACCGGCAGGGCCAGGGGCGCTAGCAGCTCGAGCTCTTCGCGCAGTTGCCGCGACCGCGGGTCGACGAACACCAGCGCTTTGGCGCGGATGCTCAGTGGGCTCTTGTCCAGCTCGGGAAACGTCAGCAAAGGCTGGCCGAAGGTGTCGTGATTACTCATAGCAAACTCCCGCCCTTGGCGCTTTCCGGCCGGGCGTTCGAATCAAGGCAAATGGTCAGCGCCTGAAGCTCAGGCGCGGCGAAGGGCGTGCTGTTCCAGACGATTCTGCAGGCGATACAGGTAAGCGAAGCCCTGCTCCCAGCGACGGTGCCCGGACTTGACGTTGATATGCCCGGCACCGGCCAGAAAACCTGTCTCGGCGCCCCAGGCACGGGCCAGTTGCATGGCCCGCGGGGCGCTTACGGCTGGGTCGTTGTCGGAGCTGACCACCTGGCTTGGGAACGGCAGCAGCAGCTGTGGAATCGGCGCAAAGTTGCGCAGTGCCGGCGCACAGGTCGGCCGCTCGACGTCAGCCGGGGCCACCAGCAAGGCACCGCGTACCCGGCGCAACAGGGTAGCGCTGGCTTGCGCGGCCCAATGGGCAACGGAGATGCAACCCAGGCTGTGGGCGATCAGGATCACCGGCGACTCATCGGCGGCCACCGCCTGCTCGAGAGTTGCGACCCAGTCCTGGCGCTGCGGGTTCAACCAGTCGGCCTGCTCGACCCGGGCGCTGTTGGGCAGCACCTGCTGCCAGTGGGTTTGCCAATGCTCGTCTGGCGAACCTTGCCAGCCCGGCACAATCAGGTAACGGATCGACTCGTTGCGCATGGGACGCCTCCTGCTGCGTTTGCGTGCATGAGGTCAAGTATAGGGGGGTGGTTATATTCGTAAAGGAATAAGAAGCTATTTATTAATAACCAAAATATAAATTTTCCATAAAAAAAGGGACCACCCCCTGCCGAAGGACCGGTCCCTGAAGCATTGCCTGAGAGATGTTGCTCAGCGGGCGGTGATCACCGACAACTTGGTGATACCCGCACGTTCGATCGAGGCCATGGCGCGCGCCACTTCCCCATAATTAACGCCATCGTCGGCCTGCAGTTGCACACGCAGTTCCGGGTCCTTGGCCTTGGCCGCCTGCAGGTTGGTTTCCAGCAGATCCGGCTGGATCTCATCCTTGTTGATAAACAGCTTGCCGCCGCCGTCGATGCTGACCACCAGCGGGTCCTTCTGCTCCACCGGAGCCACGGCCTCGGTCTTGGGCAAGTTGATCGGAATGGCGTTGGTCAGCAGCGGCGCGGTAACGATGAATACCACCAGCAACACCAGCATCACGTCCACCAGCGGCGTTACGTTGATCTCGCTGAGTACTTCGTCACTGTCCTGGGTCGAGAAGGCCATATCAGGAGGCCTCCTTCACTTTCTGGGGGTGCTGGCCGGCGGCTGCCTTGTAGGCGGTCGGGTGCACCAGTACCCGGAACGCGCTCTTCTGCGCCAGGCTGTAGAAGTCGTGGGCGAAGTCATCAAGGTCGGCGGCGGTCAGCTTCAGCCGGCGCAGGAAGTAGTTGTAGACCAGCACCGCTGGCACCGCGACGGCGATACCGACACCGGTGGCGACCAGCGCCGCACCGATCGGCCCGGCCACGGTTTCCAAGCTCGCCGAGCCCGCGGCGCTGATGCCCTTGAGCGCTTCCATGATGCCCCAGACGGTGCCGAACAGGCCGATGAAGGGCGAGGTGCTGCCGATACTGGCGACTACCGCCAAGCCGGTTTCCAGCGAGCGGCGCTCACGCACGATCTGTTGGCGCAGGGCGCGTTCGAGGCGGTCCTGATGGTTGATCGCCTGGCTCAGGTCGCTGGCCTGCTGGCCGGGTTCAGCGACGGCAATGGCGGCGTAACCGGCCTGGGCAACCCGGGCTGCGGCGCCAGGCTGCGCATGGCTGAGCTCGGCGGCGGAGTCCAGGCTTGAAGCCGCCCAGAATTGTTTGTGGAAGCGTTTGTCCTGGTTCTTCAGACGCACGAACTGCACGCCCTTGACCAGGGCCAGGCCCCAGGTGACGACGGAGAAGCCCACCAGCAGCCAGATCACCGCGCTTTCGATGGATTCGAGGGGGGATGCCAATACAGTCATGATCAATACTCTCTTCTGTTAGCGCGAATTAGCGGATCTTGAAGTCGATGGGTACGCTGACCCAGCCGTCCTGGGCCACGTCGCCCTGCTTGGCCGGGACGAAGCTCCAACGCTTGACCGCAGCCAGGGCAGCGTCGTCGAGTTGCTGGCGGCCACTGCTTTTCTGAACCTGGATGTCACCCGGCTTGCCGCTGGCCAGTACCTGCACCCGCAACAACACCGTGCCTTCCCAGCCGCGACGCTGGGCCAGCGACGGGTACTCCGGCGCCGGATTCTTCAGGTACGCGGCGTTGGCCGAGGCCGGGGTCACCGGCGCTGGTGCCGGCGGTGCCGGGGGCGCTGGTGGTGCTGCCGGTTGTGGCGGTGCGGGCGGTTGCTCGACCGCCTTGGGCGCAGGCTTGGGTACCGGCTTGGGCACCGGTTTCGGCTTGGGCTTGGGAACCGGTTTGGGTGCAGGCTTGGCAGCCAGCTCATCGACCACCGGTGGCGGCGGCTCGACCACTGCCGGCGGCGGTGGTGGTGGCGGCTCGACAGCCGGTGGCGCAGGCTGGGAAAACTCGATGGTCATCGGCGGGATTTCCGGCGGCACCACCGGCAACACCGGGGTCGGCGCCTGGCTCACCCAGTACGCCACCGCACCGTGCAAGGCCAGGGCAAACACCCCGAGCAGAATCTTCTCCCGACGGCTCAGCGCGCTTTTCGGTGTGCTTTGCAGACGCAACTGCGCCAGCGGCAACCGCAGCGGGCGACCGAGGTCGACCAGCTCGCCGCTCGGCGTCTGGCGCCAAAGCACATCGTGAGCACTGGCGGCGGTCTGGACATTACCCATTGATCAACTCCTGGGACGTGAGTGCGTTTCGTCAAAGGCAGGTCAATTGCCTTCGCTGGGGTGGATCATCAACTTCTGTTACTTATGTCTTAAAGTAATTTTTAAAGTTATGTATAGAACCAAAATACATATACGAATTAGCCAAACCGCTCTAAGCCGCGCCCTTCAAGGGCTGGCGCCAACGCCCTAAAACGCCATGCCTGCAATGCATGAAAAATATTCGCCAAAGGCATGGCAAAACGCCGTTTCAGAAGTCGTAGCGCCCGGTTACGCCCAAGGTCCGCGGGGTGCCGAGCAGGCCTTCATAACCACCGTTGGCCGCGCTCCAGAGGGTGGTGTAATAGGTTTTGTCGAAGGCATTCTTCAGCCACAGCGAGACATCCCACTGCCCCTGGCCAAGGTCGCCTCGCAGGCCGGTGGACAGGTTGACCACGGCATAGCTGGGGATCTGCGCGTAGTCCGAGTCCTCGACCGTGCCTACCGCCTTGGAGCGGAAGGCGTAGCTGGCAGTGACGTAAGGTTGCAGGCCGTTGTCCAGGTCCCACTGATACTGGCCATTGGCGTTGGCGATCCATTTCGACGCGCCGACCACCTGGTGGCCACTGAGGTCGCAGGCTGCGGGGGCGCCAGGCTGCAGGGCGACTTCCGGCGCGCACGGGGCGTCCTTGTAGGAGAGATAGCGAACGTCGTTGTAGGAGCCGTTAATGTTAAGGGTCAGGCCACGCACCGGGATCAGCGTGCTTTCCAGTTCCACCCCGCGTGAGCGCACGGAGCCAGCGTTGGTCAGGTATTGCACGCGGTTGGCGTCGTCGTAGGCGTTGGTCTGGTAGCCGTGCACTTCGGTCCAGAACAGGTTGGCGTTGAGCTGCAGGCGACGGTCCCAGAGGGTGCTCTTCAAGCCCAGCTCGGCGTTGTTGGCGCGCTCGGTGCCGATCAGCAGCGAATCGGCGCCGGCAACCGGTGCGGTACCGACCGCCAGGTTGACGCCACCGGACTTCTCGCCGTGGGACAAGGTGGCGTAGCCGAGCAGGTCATCGGTAAAGCGATAACTCAGGTTGAGCAAGCCCGAAGGGCTGGTGCTGTACTGGTTGAGGTCGCCCGATTCATAGGCACCCACCCGACCCTGGCGCGCGGCTGCCGCAGCGCCTGCAACCGCCGCACCACCGGCAGGCGCGGCGCGATCAACCCAGGCGCTTTTCTCTTCATAGGTGCCGCGTACGCCGGCGGTGAAATCCAGGCGCTCGGTCAAGTGCCAGGTGCCCTGGGCGAACAAGGCAAAGCTGTCGGTCTTGATATGGCCCTTGCCGACACTGCTGACATTGGCCAGCGCCCCGGCCGGGGTGCCGTTCCAGATATCCGCCTGGGGCCCGTAATGAACGAAGGATTTGTTGTCCAGGTCGGAGCCGAAGTAGTAAGCACCCAACACATAGTCGAAGAAACCGCCGGTGGGCGAGGCCAGGCGAAACTCCTGCGAATACTGCTTATCGCGCACCGACACCCCGGCGTTGTAGGCCGCCGGCACGTTCAGGCCATCGTCGTTGCGCGGGGTGAAGTCCCACCAGCGATAGGCGCTTACCGAGGTCAGGGTGAAGTCGTTGTCCAGGGTCCAGTTGGCTTCCAGTGAAGTGCCGCCCTGGAACACCGTGACCTGCTGATCGTCATCCAGGTTGACCTTGCGCTTGCTGCCATCGACCAGCGTCGCCCCGGCTGCCTGGGCCCGCGCTTCATAGCGGTTGACGCCATTGATGGTCGGCCCGGTGCTATACAGCAGGCGGGTACCGGCACTGGAATCCTCTTCGTTGTAGTCGCCGATCCAGCGCAGGTTGAACTGCTCGTTGGGCTTGTACAGCAGCTGGCCGCGAAAGCCTTGGCGCGAACCGCCGTTGAGGGTGTGGCCGTCGAACTCGTTCTTGATGTCGCCGTCGTTGCGCGTGCGATAGGCCGAAATGCGCCCGGCCAGGGTGTCGCTCAACGGTCCGGAGAGCGTGCCCTTGGTCTGGAAGTAGCCGTCTTCGCCCACCGAGGTCTCGATGCTGCGCTCGGGGGTGAAGCTCGGTGCGCGGGTGCTGATGTTGATCACCCCGGCGGTGGTGTTCTTGCCAAACAGCGTGCCCTGTGGGCCGCGCAGCACTTCCAGTTGCTCAATATCCATGAGGTCGAACACGGCCATGCCCGGGCGGCCGAGGTAGACGTTGTCCAGGTACAGGCCGACGCTGCCTTCCAGGCCGTCGCTGGCCGGGTTGTTGCCCAGGCCGCGGATCGACACGCTGGACTGGCGCGCGTGCATGTAGGCGACGTTGACGCTGGGCACCAGTTGCTGCAGGTCCTGGATGCGATAGACCCGCTGGCTTTCCAGGGCCTGGCCGTCGAGCACGCTGATCGGCGTCGGCACGTCCTGGGCGCTCTCTTCGCGGCGCCGGGCAGTGACGGTGACAGTCTTGAGCTGGCTGTCACTGGCCTTGACCTCAGGCTTTACCGAGTCGACGGCCTGGGCCGGCAACCAGTGCGCGCTGCCGGCCAGCAACAAGGCCAGGGGCAGGCGCTGGAGCCGCCGTGAAGACAAGGGTGCAGCGCGAAGGGTCGGGCTCATGGGCGGCTCCTGGCAAAAGGAATTTATATTCCTTTAAGTTATTTATTTATGATTCAACATACATTTACTGCATAAGAGATTGCCTTTATAAGGAGTGCACCAGAGGCAGAGCAAATGCATTTGCCCGATACTTTTTATGTGAAAAATGCATATAGACCTGCGCCAACTCCGCCACCTGATTGCCCTTGCCGAGCACCGCAGCTTCGTCGCCGCGGCAACCGCGGTGAACCTCTCGCAATCAGCCTTCAGCCGCAGCATCCAGGCTCTGGAGCACAGCGCCGGCTGCCAGTTGGTGGACCGCTCGCATAAGGAACTGCCGCCGACCAAGCAAGGCCTGGTAGTGCTCGAACACGCGCGGCGGCTGGTCAGCGGCGCCCGCCAGTTGAGCAACGAGATCAGCCAGTTCAATGGCCTGGAAGCCGGTGAACTGCGCTTCGGCTGCGGCCCGGCGCCCGCCGCGGGCCTGGTGCCACGGGCGATTGGCGGCTTCATCGGCCGCTATCCCAAGGCGCGGGTGCAATTTCAGGTCGATGACTGGCAGAGCCTGAACAAGCGCCTGCTGGCCGAGGAGTTCGAATTTTTTGTCGCCGACACCCGCAGCTTCGAGGCCGACCCGCAATACCAGACCCTGCGCCTGCGGCCTCGACGCTGGCATTTTTGCTGCCGCGCCGGGCACCCGCTGGCGGCGCTTTCGAGCGTCAGCGCCGAGCAACTGTTGCACTACCCCTTGGCCGTCACCCTGCGCCCGCCCAACTTGCGCAAGGTGATCGCCGACCTCAGCGGCCGCCCGGATTTCGTCGCCAACGTCGAGTGCGAAAACAGTTACAGCCTGCTTGGCGTGGTGCTCAATTCCGACGCCATCGGCATCTGCGGCGCCTACAGCGATGCCCTGCACAACGCCAACGGCAAACTGGTGCGGCTGAGCATCGACGGCCTGGCTGACGACTGCGAAGAGCTCTACACCCGCTACGGCATCGTCAGCCAGGCGCGCCTGCGCCTGTCGCCGCTGGCCGAGGCGATGATCGAGCAGATCATCCTCACCGATCAGGCCGACCGCGCCCTCGACGCCTGCAAGCTGGAGCAGTTGGCGATCTGAGCCATTGCGCAAAACGCATCAGTTGCATTCGGCAAATGCGCTTGTGATGCGCGCCCCGGGCGGCGAAAACAGTCAGCTGAAATCTGCCCAGGTGACTGCCATGCCCCACCCCACTGCCGTGCGCAACGTGCTGTACATCATGTGCGACCAACTGCGTCGCGATTACCTCTCGTGCTACGGCCACCGCCACCTGCACACGCCGAACATCGACCGCCTGGCCGCCGCCGGGGTACGCTTCAGCCGCGCCTATGCCCAGGGCACCATCTGCGGCCCGTCGCGGATGTCGGCCTACACCGGGCGCTATGTCAGCAGCCACCAGGTGGCCTGGAACGGCGTGCCGCTACCGCTGAACGAACTGACCCTCGGTGACTACCTGCGCCCTGCCGGAATCCGTACCGCGCTGGTGGGCAAGACCCACGCCACGCCGAACCATGACGCCTTGCAACAGCTGGCCATCGACCCGCTGATGGCCGAGCAGCTCAACGAGGTGGGGTTCGAGCCGGTTGCCCGCCACGACGGCATCTTTCCCGACGACCCGCTGTTCGCCGACAAGCGCGAAAGCGCGCCCTACACCCGCTACCTGCGCGACCACGGCTTTGCTGGCGACAACCCCTGGCACAGCTGGGCCAATGCCGCCGCAGGCGAAAACGGTGAAATTCTCAGCGGCTGGCACATGCGCAACGCCGGCCTGCCCACGCGCCTGCCCGAGCAGCACTCGGAGACGGTCTACACCACCGAGCGCGCCATCGACTTCATCCAGGCCCAGGGCGAGCAGCCCTGGTGCCTGCACCTGTCGTACATCAAGCCGCACTGGCCCTACATCGCCCCGGCGCCTTACCACGCGCTGTACAACGCCAGCCAGGTGCAGGCGCCGATAGCTGTTCAGCCAGGCAACGACCATCCGGTGTATGCCGCGTTCCGCCAGCACCAGGAAAGCCTCAACTTCTCTCGCGAAGAAGTGCGGCTGAAAGTGATCCCCACCTACATGGGCCTGATCAAACAGATCGACGACCAGCTCGGGCGCCTGTTCGATGTGCTGCAAAGCAATGGCCGCTGGGATGACACACTGATTGTGTTCACCAGTGACCACGGTGATTTTCTCGGCGACCATGGCCTGGGCGAAAAGGAGTTTTTGCTGGAGCCTGCGGTGGGCGTACCGCTGATCGTGCGCGATCCTCGAACGGCGGCGGATGTCAGCCGCGGTACGGTGGATGAGCGACTGGTTGAGACCATCGATGCGCTGCCGACCTTCCTCGACGCACTGGGGTTGCCGAGCGCCGAACATCGGCTGGAGGGGCGTTCGCTGATTCCGCTATTGCACGGCACCGCCAGCGCCTGGCGCAGCTATGCTATCGCCGAATACGACTACGCCTTCCAGGCCCCGGCCCGCGAGCGCCTGGGCCAGCCGATCGACCGTTGCCGAATGACCATGGTGCGCAGCGAGCGCTGGAAGTACCTGGCCTATGACGGCTTTCGCGCGCAACTGTTCGACCTGCTCAACGACCCGCAGGAGCTGCACGACCTGGGTGCGGACCCGGCCTACGCCAGCGTGCGCGAGACCCACCAGGGTTATCTGTTCGAATGGCTCAGGGGCTTGAAGCGGCGGACCACCATCAGCCATGCCGAGATCGAACGGCGTGGGCAGTGGTTTCGCTATGGCGAACCGCGGGAGGACAGTGTGGTGAAGATCGGGGTGTGGTGAGGTTCAGGGGCCGCTGCGCGCCCCATCGCCGGCAAGGCCGGCTCCCACAGTGGTCGGTGTGATGCTGACTTGTGTGGGAGCCGGCCTTGCCGGCGATGGGCTGCAACGCAGCCCCGGCTCATGCTCAGGTATTGGCCACTTTCTGCCAGACCTTGGGCTTGAAGAACAAGGTCTCGCCACGCGCCAAACCGCTCAGGCTGTCGTGGTCCTTGACCACCTCGGCCTCGATCAGCTCGCTCTGCCCTTCGACCTTCAAGGTCACCCGGGTCGTCGCCCCCAGCGGACGGATATCGCGCACCTGCGCCGCGTGATGGCCTTCAATTTCGTGGCGCGACAGCGACACTTCATGCGGGCGGAACATCACGTGCTGGCCTTCACTCAGGTGCAGGCGGTTGGAATCACCAAGGAAGTGATAAACGAAGTCGCTGGCCGGGTTCTCGTAGACCTCGCCCGGCGAGCCGATCTGCTCGATCACGCCCTTGTTCATCACCACGATCCGGTCGGCGACTTCCATGGCCTCTTCCTGGTCGTGGGTAACGAACACCGAGGTCAGGTTGATGTCTTCGTGCAGGCGCGCCAGCCAGCGGCGCAGCTCTTTGCGCACCTTGGCATCCAGGGCACCGAACGGCTCGTCGAGCAGCAGCACCTTGGGCTCCACCGCCAGGGCGCGGGCCAGGGCAATACGCTGGCGCTGGCCGCCCGACAACTGCTCGGGGTAACGGTCGCTGAGCCAGTCGAGCTGGACCATGTTCAGCAGCTCGTGGACCTTCTCGGCAATCTTGCTTTCGTTCGGGCGCTCGCCCTTGGGCTTCATGCGCAGGCCGAAGGCGACGTTGTCGAACACGCTCATGTGGCGAAACAACGCGTAGTGCTGGAACACGAAACCGACGTTGCGATCACGCACATCGTGGCCCGAGACATCTTCGCCGTGGAAGACGATGCTGCCCTGGTCGGGGGTTTCCAGCCCGGCGATGATCCGCAGCAAGGTGGTCTTGCCGCAGCCGGACGGGCCGAGCAAAGCCACCAGCTCGCCGCTGTGGATATCCAGGTTGATGCTGTCCAGAGCCTGGAAAGCGTTGAAGCGCTTGCTGACGTTACGAACTTCGATCGACATGAATTATTCCTCCGCCGCGTTATGGCGCAGACGGTTAATACGGGATTCGCTCCACTGCTTGAGCAGCAGGATGAAGAGCGCCAGGATCAGCAACAGGCTGGCGACGCTGAAGGCCGCAACGTGGTTGTATTCGTTGTAGAGGATCTCGACGTGCAGCGGCAAGGTGTTGGTCACCCCGCGAATATGCCCGGACACCACCGACACCGCACCGAACTCGCCCATGGCCCGCGCGGTACACAGCACCACGCCGTAGATCAGGCCCCATTTGATGTTGGGCAGGGTCACGTGCCAGAACATCTGCCAGCCGTTGGCACCGAGCAGACGCGCGGCCTCCTCTTCCTGGGTGCCCTGCTCCTGCATCAGCGGGATCAGCTCACGGGCCACGAACGGCACGGTGACGAAGATGGTCGCCAGGACAATGCCCGGCAAGGCGAAAACGATCTGGATGTCGTGATCCTGCAGCCACGGCCCGAACAAGCCCTGGGCGCCGAACATCAGCACGTAGACCAGGCCCGCGATCACCGGCGACACCGAGAACGGCAGGTCGATCAGCGTGACCAGGATGCTCTTGCCACGGAAGTTGTACTTGCTCACGCACCAGGCGGCGCTGACCCCGAACACCAGGTTCAGCGGCACCGAGATGGCCACGGCGATCAGGGTCAGCTTCAGCGCCGACAGGGCGTCGGGCTCGAAAATCGCCTCGAAGAACGTGCCCAGGCCCATTTTCAGGCCCTGAGACACCACGATCACCAGCGGTAGCAGCAGGAACAGGGCGAAGATCAACCAGCCTAGGCTGATCAGGATGCGCCGTGAAGTGGCACTGCCACGGCGGGCGGCATTGGCCGAAGCGGCCGCGCCAATAGAAGTCGCAGACATGGACGTGGCCTCCTTCAAGGGGTTTCGATGCGCCGCTGCAGCAAGTTGATCAGCAGCAACAGGATGAAGGAAACCACCAGCATCAACACGCCGATGGCGGTGGCGCCGGTGTAGTCGTACTGGTCGAGCTTGACCATGATCAGCAGCGGCAGGATCTCGGTCTTCATCGGCATGTTGCCGGCGATGAAGATCACCGAACCGTACTCGCCGACGCCACGGGCAAAGGCCAGGGCAAAGCCGGTCAGCCAGGCCGGCAACAGCGCCGGCGCCAGCACGTAGCGGAACACCTGCAGCGGCTTGGCACCCAGGCAGGCGGCGGCTTCTTCGACTTCACGGGGAATGTCGGCCAGCACCGGCTGCACTGTGCGCACCACGAACGGCAGGGTCACGAAGGTCAGCGCCAGGGTGATGCCCAGGGGGGTGTAGGCGATCTTGAAACCGAGGTCGGTGGCGAACTGGCCGACCAGGCCGGCCGGTGCGTAAAGCGCGGTCAGGGCAATGCCGGCCACCGCAGTAGGCAGGGCGAACGGCAGGTCGATCATCGCATCGATGATCTTGCGTCCGGGGAAGGTGTAGCGCACCAGTACCCAGGCCAGCAGGGTACCGATGATGCCGTTGATGATGGCAGCGTAGAGGGCAGTGCCGAAGCTCAGCTTGAGCGCCGCGAGCACCCGCGGGGCACTGACGATGGCCCAGAACTGCTCCCAGGTGAGCTGGGCGGCATGTATGAACATGGCGGCCAGCGGTATCAGCACAATCAGGCTGAGGTACACCAAGGTGTAGCCCAGCGTCAGCCCGAAGCCGGGTATGACGGGGGAAATACGACGTGACATAAAGGTCCCTGGTTGAACGCACGAAGCCCGGGACGAATCCCGGGCCCATGCTGGCTACTGAACGGCGATTATCCTGCCGGGCATCACTGCGCCGTGTAGATCTGGTCGAACACGCCACCATCGTTGAAGAACTTGGGTTGGGCAGTTTTCCAGCCACCGAAGTCTTTGTCGATAGTCACCAGGTCCAGTTTCGGGAACTGCTTGGCGTATTCGGCGGCGACTTTTGCGTCGCGCGGACGGTAGAAGTTTTCGGCGGCGATCTTCTGCCCGGCCGGGCTGTACAGATGCTTGAGGTATTCCTCGGCGATCTTCTCGTTGCCCTTTTTCTCGGCATTCTTGTCGACCACCGCCACTGGCGGCTCGGCAAGGATCGACAGCGACGGCACGACGATGTCGAACTTGTCGGCCCCACCATCTTCCTTGAGGGCCAGGAAGGCTTCGTTTTCCCAGGCCAGCAACACGTCACCCTGACCGTTGTTGACGAAGGTGATGGTCGAGCCACGGGCGCCGGTGTCCAGTACCGGTACGTGCTTGAACAACTCTTTCACGTATTCCTGGGCCTTGGCTTCGCTGCCACCGGTTTTCAGACCGTAGGCCCAGGCGGCGAGGAAGTTCCAGCGGGCGCCGCCGGAGGTTTTCGGGTTCGGGGTAATGACCGAGACGTCTTTCTTGATCAGGTCGCCCCAGTCCTTGATGCCTTTCGGGTTGCCCTTGCGCACCAGGAAGACGATGGTCGAGGTGTACGGGGTGCTGGCGTCCGGCAGGCGGGTCTGCCAGTTGTCCGGCAGGGTCTTGCCGAGCTTGGCCACTTCGTCGATATCGCCGGCCAGGGCCAGGGTCACCACATCGGCACGCAGGCCGTCGATCACCGCGCGGGCCTGTTTGCCCGAACCACCATGGGACTGCTGGATCTTCACCTTGTCGTCCGGGTGAGCCTGCTGCCAGTGCTTGACGAACTCGGCGTTGTACTGCTGATACAACTCGCGGGTCGGATCATAGGACACGTTCAGCAGTTCGTAGTCCTTGGCGATGGCGGAACCGGCAAAAACGGCGCTGGCGAGTGCTGCCAGGGCATAACGGCGGATGGACATGGTGAAGCTCCCGATTGGCGTATTTTTCTAATTAGGTGGCGCGTTAATCAGCTGGGCTTGTTGCCGGGGTTCTGCAGGCGGAACTTTTCCTTGCGTTCGATCTGGACGACCTGGGCGTTGTGCACGGTGATTTCCACCGCGCCAAACCGCAGGTCGCGCAGGGCGCTCTGGATTTCGCGCAGAATGGTGGCTTCGTCCTGACCGTCAACGCTACGCAGAGATGCGCTCATGCTCGTGCTCCTGTGATATGGGTGCCGTGCAGTGCGTGAAGGGGAGCGACTGCGCCTGGCTTGAGGGCAATCTTAGGGGGGCGCGAATATTCTTAAAAATACTATTTAAGAATTTTTATATAACCAAAAAAGCAAAGCTTTTGGGTGAGCCGGCATTGCCGGCGATAGCGCCCTCAGGCCCAGCGCAATTGCTGCGCCGGCACCGGCCGGCCGAACCAGTAACCCTGGCCCAGCTGGCATTGCTGCTCGAGCAGAAAACGCGCCTGCTCGGCCTGCTCGATTCCCTCGGCATGCACCAGCATGCCCATGCTCCGGGCCAGGGCGATGATCACCCGGACGATCGCCACATCGTCTTCATCACAGGGCAAGCCGGCAACAAAGCCCTGGTCGATCTTGAGCTTCTGCACCGGCAGGCGCTTGAGCCGCAGCAACGACGAATAGCCGGTGCCAAAGTCATCGATGGCCAGGCGCAAGCCCAGTTCACGCAAGCGGTGCAGCTGCTCCAGCGCCACTTCGGGGTCTTCCATCACCGCGCTTTCGGTCACTTCCAGCTCCAGCAGGGCCGGGTCCAGCGCCGTGTCGTGCAGCACCTGGGCGACCTGCTGGTAGAGGTCGCGATGGCCAAACAGCCGGCTGGAAATGTTCACCGCAACGAACTCCAGCGCCCGCCCCTCGGCCTGCCACTGGACCATCTGCAGGCACGCCTGGCGCAGCACCCAGGTGTCGATATCGGCAATCAGGCCGGTGCGCTCGGCAATCGGGATGAACTCCCCGGGCGGCACCAGCCCGCGCTGTGGATGCTGCCAGCGCACCAGTGCCTCGACGCCAATCATCTTGCCGCTGAACAGGTCATGCACCGGCTGGTAATAGACCCGCAGCTCTTCCTGCTCCAGGGCTCGGCGCAGCTCGCCAGCGGTTTCTACCCGCTGCTGGGCATGGGCGGTCAGCTCCTCGGTGTACAGCGCATAACCGGCGCGCCCGCAGGTCTTGGCCTTGAACAGCGCCGAGTCGGCATTGCGCAGCAATTGCTCGGCGCTCAGGGCGTCGCTGGGGAACAGGCTGATACCGATGCTGACGCTGATGAACAGGCGCTGGCTGTCGACTTCGAACGGCGCCTTCATGCCGTCGATAATGCTCTGGGCCAAGGCCGCGGCCTGGCCGACCTGTGGGCAGTTCTCGGCCAGCACGGCAAATTCGTCACCGCCCAGGCGCGCCAGGGTCACGCCATTGCCCAGCAGCGCCCTCAGGCGCTCACCGACCACTTTGAGCAGCTGGTCGCCAATGTTGTGGCCGAGGCTGTCGTTGATGCTCTGGAAGTGGTCCAGGTCGAGCAGCAGCAAGGCGCAGCCGCGCTTGTTGGTCTGCGCCGCGGCCAGGGCCTGCTCGGTGCGGTCGTTGAACAGCAGGCGGTTGGGCAGGTCGGTTAGCGGGTCGTGATGGGCCAGGTAGGCCAGCTCGCGCTCGGAATGCTTGATCGCGCTGATATCGCTGAACACCGCGACGTAATGGCTCAACTCGCCGCTGTCATCGCGAATCGCGCAGATGGTCTGCCACTGCGGATACACCTCGCCGCTTTTGCGCCGGTTCCAGATCTCGCCGCTCCACTCGCCCTTTTCGGCCAGGGTGGCGTAGATCTGCTGGTAGAACGGCGCACCGTGACGGCCGGACTTGAACTTGCTCGGGCGCTGGCCGAGCACTTCGTCCTTGTCGTAGCCGGTGATCTGCATGAACGCCCGGTTGACGTGCACGATCAGGCCATCGCGGTCGGTGACCAATACCCCTTCAAGGGTGCTGTCGAACACCGCCGCCGCCATGCGCAGGCGCTCGCGGTCCTCGCGGCGCAAGCGCACGCCGACGCCAATGAAGTTGAGCAAGCGGGCGCGCGAGACAAAAATCAGCAGGGCGCTGCACAACACCCAGAAATGCGCGCTGATCAGCTGCCAGCGGGCGATTTGCTCAGGCTCATCGAAAAGACTGTTCAATAATTGATCAGACAGTGCCAGCCACAGTACCGATAGCACGAGGTAGAGCGCCGCCATGCGCATGGCGTCTCGAATGGAAGCAGACATAAGGTCCCGGGCAAACCCACAAAAATTTGTGGGTGATTATAGGGTAGAAACATCCGGTGACCTCCTATCTAAAAGGCCGACTGGTTTTATTTGCTGGCGCAGGGATAATGTTTCCCGCTGTTCCCTATGTTTTTGAGGGCCATTTAGCCTATGTGGTACGAAGGTTTGCTCAACTTGTCAGTGTGGCAATTGCTGGCAGTTACCCTGGTAATGACGCATGTGACCATCGTCAGTGTCACCGTTTACCTGCACCGTTACTCTGCCCACCGCTCGCTGGAACTCAACGCCGGGCTCAAGCACTTTTTCCGTTTCTGGCTGTGGCTGACCACGGCGCAGAACACCCGCGAGTGGACTGCCATCCACCGCAAGCACCACGCCAAATGCGAAACCGTCGATGACCCGCACAGCCCGGTGATCAAAGGCCTGTCCACGGTCCTGCGCAAGGGCGCCGAGCTGTACCGCGAAGAGGCACAGAACCCGGAAACCCTGCGTATCTACGGCAAGAACTGCCCGGAAGACTGGATCGAACGCAACCTCTACAGCCGCTACAAGCTTGGCGGCATCGCCCTGATGGCGGTGATCGACCTGCTGCTGTTCGGCACCGCCGGCATCACCATCTGGGCAGTGCAGATGATGTGGATTCCGTTCTGGGCCGCCGGTGTGGTCAACGGCCTGGGCCATGCGGTCGGCTATCGCAACTTCGAATGCCGCGACGCCGCCACCAACCTGGTGCCCTGGGGCATCATCATTGGCGGTGAAGAGCTGCACAACAACCACCACACCTACCCCAACTCGGCCAAGCTGTCGGTCAAGCGCTGGGAGTTCGACATGGGCTGGGCCTGGATCAAGCTGTTCTGCTGGCTGCGCCTGGCCAAGGTGCAGCGGGTTGCGCCGATCGCCCACCGGGTCGAAGGCAAGGGCCAACTGGACATGGACACCGCCATGGCGATCCTCAACAACCGCTTCCAGATCATGGCCCAGTACCGCAAGCTGGTGATCGCGCCGCTGGTCAAGCAGGAACTGGCCCGCGTCGACGACTCGGTGCGCCACCAGTTCCGCCGGGCCAAACGCTTGCTGTCGCGGGAGACCAGCCTGCTGGAAGACCGTCACCACCTGCGCATCCAGACCATGCTCGAGCACAGCCAGGCACTCAAGACCATCTACGAAAAACGCCTGGCCCTGCAGCAAATCTGGGTACGTACCAGCGCCAACGGCCACGACATGCTCGCGGCCATGAAAGACTGGGTACACGAGGCCGAAGCCAGCGGTATCCAGTCGCTGCGCGACTTCGCCGCCCAGCTCAAGACCTACTCACTGCGCCCTGCCCTGGCCTGATGCCGTTGATCGGCGCACCCGTCCCGAGGCGCGCCGACCGGAACTTAGCCGCCTAATCTCACTCTGACAGGCATATCGCCCGCGTGGCGGGCCGGGTCGTGGCCGCACGCCCCCGTCGTGAGAATTTCCGCGCAAATGGTCAAGAACAAACCAACAACCCTGGCCTGCAATCCGCCACCTGAAGCCGCCCAGACCCTGCTGGCCCTGATGCACGCCCAAGGCGAGGTCGCGCGCCTGAGCGAGCGCGAACAGCTGTTCAGCTCGTTGCTCGACAGCGTTAACGCCGTGCTCTGGGCCTTCGACTGGGAAAGTCGCCAGGTGCTCTACGTCAGCCCCGCCTACGAGCGTATTTTTGGCCGCCCGGCCGGCCTGCTGCTGGCTGACTTCAATGAGTGGCGCGACAGCATCTACCCCGACGACCTCGACTACGCCGAACGCAGCCTGGCCGAAGTGCTGGTCAAAGGTGCGGTGGAAGACCGCGAATACCGCATCATCGCCGCCGACGGCCAGGTCCGCTGGATCAGCGACAAGTGCTTCATCAACCAGCAGGCCGACCCGAGCCAGCGGGTGATCATTGTCGGCATGGCTGAGGACATCACCGAAAAGAAGCAGCTCGAAGGCGAACTGCAGCGCCTGGCCACCACCGACGTACTGACCCAGAGCAGCAACCGCCGGCACTTCTTCGAGTGCGCCCAGCACGCTTTCGAAACCGCGCGGCTGGAGCAGGCGCCGTTATCTTTCCTGCTGCTCGATATCGATGACTTCAAACAGATCAACGACACCTACGGCCATCAGGAAGGCGACTATGTGCTGCAACGCATCGCCGACACCGGCAAGGCAGTGTTGCGCCGTGGTGATCAGTTCGGGCGCATTGGTGGCGAAGAGTTCGCCGCGGTGTTTCCGGGCTGCACGCCAGAGATCGCCCAGCAGATTGCCGAACGCCTGCAGCGCGAGATCCAGCGCTTGAGCTTCAGCCATGACGACCAGGTATTTGGAGTGACGGTGAGCCAGGGGCTGACCGGAATTACTGAGGATGACGAGTCGCTGGACAGCCTGTTCGCCCGCGCAGACGCGGCGATGTACCAGGCCAAACGCCAGGGCAAGAATCAGATTGTAAGAGGCTGACAGGCCATTACGCTGTTCTGGGGCTATTGTGGGAGCTGGCCTTGCCAGCGATTGGGCCGCAAAGCGGCCGCAAAATTTCAAACCTTGCGCAACCTGCCCAGCTCCGCCATCCCCACCTTGAGCAAGCGCGCCGTCTTGCTCTCGACCAGGCCTTCGAGCCCCTGATCCGCCGGCAAGCGTGCCAGCTGCCCGGCCAGGTTCATCACCAGCGCATCGCGTGAATACACACCACCGCCCAACTGATAGATCGCCGCAATCAGCTCACGCAGTTCCAGCGGCAAGCGCCAGCGGGTCCGCAGCGCCGAGCCGAACGCCGCGCCAAACTCGTTGAGCGACAGCTCCACCGCGTCCTCATCCAGCTCACCGCCGGCCTGCTGCCATTCCTGCAGGCAGCGCAGCAGTGCGAGATCGCCCAGGCAATGCAGCAAGCCGGCGCAATAGCAGCGCTCCTGGTCGAGCTCAAGCATGCGCGCCAGAGTCCGCGCGTATTCGGCGGTGTGCAGCGACAGGTTCCAGAAACGCTCGGCATGGCGCGACAGGATCGGGTCGCTGAGCTTGGCGCTGCGCTTGAGCGCAAGCCCCAGGACCAGGTTCATGCTCTGGGTCGTACCCAGTTTGTTCAACGCCTGCATCAGCGTCTGCACCGCGCCATCGCGATGCAGTGCCGCGCTGTTGGCGGCGGCGATGAGCACGGCGGTAACCTGCGGGTCGTTGCGGATCTCGGCCTCCAGCACCTTGAGGTCCAGGCCCTGGGGTTGCAGGCTGCGCTTGATCGCCAGCTTCACGTCGGCAAACAGCGGGCCGCCATCTGAGGTCGCCCGGCGCCCTTCGAGAAAGCGCGGCAGGGTCGAGCCCGGCTGCAGCGGCGGCACCGGGCAGGCGACCTGTTCCCCGGCGCTGAGCAGCAGGTCTTCCAGGCGCTGACGCAGCGAGTCCATGTTCAGCGGCTTGCTCAGGTAGGCGGTGGGCGCGAATGGCAGCACTTCGCGGACACTGGCGGCGTCACTACGGTTGCTCATGAGAATGAACGGCAGCGCTGGCTGGCGGCCCTTGGCGCGCACGTTACGCAGCAGGTCGAGGCCGTCGCCGCCAGGCAGTTCGCGCGCGGCGATGATCAGGTCGGGCTTGCTGGCCAGCGCCGCCAGCGCCTGCGAGCCATCGGCACACACCTGCAATCGCGCATCGCAGCGCACGCTGAGGAGCATCTGGCTCAGCATGTCCCGGACCCAGGGGTCGCCTTCGGCAATCAGCACGCAAGGTGCCTGGGCGGGCTCTACAACGCTCATACACAACTCTCCCGATATTTCGCTACACGCAATCCTGTGCACCTTCCTAGGTGTCTCCTTATAGGCAACCTTAGCCCCCTGGCCTTCCTTTGGGCGAAAAAAAACCCGCCGAAGCGGGTTTTTCTTCTAATGCGTCACAGTTTACGCGAGTTCTGCGAAGCACTCTTCGATGATTGCCAGACCTTGGTCCAGTTGCTCATCAGGCGAGGTCAGCGGAACCAGGATACGCAGGACGTTGCCGTAAGTGCCGCACGACAGCAGGATCAGGCCCTTGTCACGCGCCTTGGCGACAACCGAGGCAACGGCAGCAGCGTTAGGGGTGTGGGAACCGGCCTTGTCGAACACTTCAACGGCGATCATCGACCCCAGGGCACGCACGTCACCGATGATCGGGTGCTTGTCCTGGATCTTGCGCAGACCAGCGACCAGACGCTCACCAACAGCCTTGCTGCGGTCCAGCAGTTTTTCTTCTTCGAACACTTCCATCACGGCCAGGGCCGCGGCGCAAGCGATCGGGCTACCAGCGTAGGTGCCACCCAGGCCGCCTGGAGCGATGGCGTCCATGTACTCGGCCTTGCCGCATACACCGGCCAGCGGGAAGCCGCCAGCGATGGACTTGGCGAAGGTGGTCAGGTCTGGAGCAACGCCCATCTGTTCCATGGCGAAGAAGGTACCGGTACGGCCAGCGCCGGTCTGTACTTCGTCGGCGATCAGGAGAATGCCGTGCTGGTCGCACAGGGCACGCAGGCGCTGCATGAATTCTTTCGGCGCAACGTAGAAACCACCTTCGCCCTGAACTGGCTCGAGGATGATTGCGGCGATGTCACGGGCTTCGGCGTCGTTCTTGAAGATGCGCTCGATGGATGCGATCGAGTCGTCGATGCTCACACCGTGCAGCTCGTTCGGGTAGATGGCGCGGAAGATGCCGCCTGGCATCAGGCCCATGCCGGCCGAGTAAGGCACGACTTTACCGGTCAGGCCCAGGGTCATCATGGTGCGACCGTGGTAGGCGCCGGTGAAGGCGATCACGCCGGCACGGCCAGTGGCGGCACGGGCGATCTTGATGGCGTTCTCAACGGCTTCGGAACCGGTGGTAACCAGCAGGGTTTTCTTGGCGAAGTCGCCTGGCACCTTGGCGTTGATCTTTTCGCACAGCTCGACATAAGGCTCGTAGGCCAGAACCTGGAAGCAGGTGTGGGTCAGCTTGTGCAGTTGGGCTTCAACGGCAGCGATGATCTTCGGGTGTACGTGACCGGTGTTCAGTACCGCGATACCGCCGGCGAAGTCGATGAACTCGCGGCCTTCGACGTCAGTGACGGTGGCGTTTTTTGCCGACTCGGCGAAGATCGGGTGGATCTGGCCAACACCGCGTGGAACAGCGGCGACACGACGTTGCATCAAAGATTCGTTGGTCTTGCTCATAATGTCCTCAATTCGCCACACACAAGGTGGCGCGATTCAAGTCGGAGTGGCCGGTATTCAACTGCTGGCAGCATGCGTTGATCGACTGCTGCAGGGGCCCAGGCCACTGGATGTACGGTGTAAAAAAGGCCAGCGAGACGTCGCTCTCGCGCCCCGCTGGCAGAGGTAAAGCCTTACGCTGCGATCAGACGCTGATGCACAGGTATTTGATTTCCAGGTAGTCCTCGATGCCGTACTTGGAGCCTTCGCGGCCCAGGCCCGAAGCCTTGATACCACCGAACGGCGCAACTTCGTTGGAGATCAGACCGGTGTTGATACCGACCATGCCGTATTCCAGGGCTTCGGCGACACGGAACACGCGGCTCATGTCACGGGCATAGAAGTACGAGGCCAGGCCGAACTCGGTGTCGTTGGACATGGCGATGACTTCGGCCTCGTCCTTGAAACGGAACAGTGGCGCCAGCGGGCCGAAGGTTTCTTCCTTGGCCACGGCAGCGTTCTTCGGCACGTCGACCAGAATGGTCGGCTCGAAGAAGTTGCCTTCGATCAGCTTGCCGCCGCTGAGCACCTTGGCGCCCTTGGCGACTGCGTCTTCGATGTGTTCCTGGACCTTGGCCACGGCCTTGCCGTCGATCAACGGGCCGGTAGTGGTGCCGTCTTCCAGGCCGTTGCCGATTTTCAGCTTGGCCACTGCGGCCTTGAGCTTCTCGGCGAAGGCATCGTAGACGCCGTCCTGAACGTAGATACGGTTGGCGCAGACGCAGGTCTGGCCGTTGTTGCGATACTTGGAGATGATTGCGCCGTCGACGGCCTTGTCCAGGTCAGCGTCGTCGAACACGATGAACGGCGCGTTACCGCCCAGTTCCAGGGAAACCTTCTTGATGTCCTTGGCGCATTCGGCCATCAGCTGGCGACCGATCTCGGTGGAGCCGGTGAACGACAGCTTGCGCACGATCGGGTTGCCGGTCAGCTCGCTGCCGATGTCGCCGGCGCTGCCGGTGACCACGCTGAGCACGCCAGCCGGGATACCGGCGCGCTGCGCCAGCTCAACCAGGGCCAGGGCCGAGTACGGGGTTTGCGAAGCAGGCTTGAGCACCATGGTGCAGCCAGCGGCCAGGGCGGGGCCGGCTTTACGGGTGATCATCGCCGCCGGGAAGTTCCACGGGGTAATGGCTGCGGTCACACCGATTGGCTGCTTGATCACGATCAGGCGCTTGTCTGGCTGGTGGCCCGGGATGGTGTCGCCGTACACGCGCTTGGCTTCTTCGGCGAACCACTCGATAAAGGAAGCGGCATAGGCGATTTCGCCCTTGGCTTCGGCCAGTGGCTTGCCCTGCTCGGTGGTCATCAGGCGGGCCAGGTCATCCTGGTGCTCGATCATCAGCTCGAACCAGCGACGCAGTTTGCCAGCACGTTCTTTGGCGGTCAGCGCGCGCCAGGCCGGCAGCGCCTTGTCGGCGGCCTCGATGGCACGGCGGGTTTCAGCGGCGCCCATCTTCGGCACAGTGCCGATGATCTCGCCCGTTGCCGGGTTGTTGACCTTGATCGTCTGGCCGTTGTCCGCGTCCAGCCACTCTCCATTAATGAAGGCTTGCTGGCGGAACAACTGGGCGTCTTTAAGCTGCATGTCGGGCTTCCTTAACTGCACCGTGCAGGCACGGAGCGAATTATTGATTGTAGAAAAAGGAGAGCGTTTGAAATCTCAAACGAATCCTAGGATCAACGACGAGAAAGGACAATAGGGTGTTCGAAAAAAAGAACAAAAAGCGCTGTGCGGCGGATTTTTTCGGATCAACGTCACTTTTGGCCCGTGGAGTGTGCGAAATCGACCACAGCCATTTCGACGATGGACGCCGCCAGCCTAGATGGGTATCATGGCGCCCGCGTTGCACTCGTAGCTCAGCTGGATAGAGTACTGCCCTCCGAAGGCAGGGGTCGTGGGTTCGAATCCCGCCGAGTGCGCCATATCGATGAAGGCTCAGGTGAATACCTGGGCCTTTTTTGTTTTTTCAGCCTGGCTGATTGGTGGCCTGGCTATTTTTGGGGCTGCTGCGCAGCCCATCGTCGGCAAAGCCAACTCCCACAGTGGGGTTGTGCAAGTCAGCCCCGGCAGGGTCAGAAACTCAGGCGCGCGCCTGCGTACAGCGTGCGCCCCGGGCCCGGTTCGTAGTAACGCCCGGCGCCATCATTGATGCGCAGGTTGTCGTAGTACTGGCGGTCACTGAGGTTATCCACACCCAGGTACGGCTCAAAAGTCTGGCCGCCAAGATCAAACTGCTTGCCGAGGCGCAGGTTAAGCAGCGCCACCCCAGCTACCCGCGCGCTGTTGGCGTTGTCGGCGTACTGCGGGCCGTAGGCATTCATGTTCACGCGCACATAAAAGCCATCACGCTCGTAGGCCACTTCGCTAAACAACGTCTGACGCGGAATGCCCGGTAGGCGATTGTCGTCGAAGCCGTTGAAGTCGGTGTAGCGGTAGTTGTTGAAGCTGTAGGCCATGGACAACCGCCAGTGCTCAAGCACCTGGTAGTCGGCGCTCAGCTCGACGCCATCGCGGCGCGACTTGCCGGCGTTTCGGTAGAAAGTCTGGCCGCCGTCGACATAGGGCACCAGTTCATCCTCAAGCGCGATGCTGTAAAGCACCGCCTCGGCGCGCACGTCGCTCCATTCGCCTTTGATCCCCAGCTCACGATTGAGCGCTTTCGCCGGTTGCAAGCCCGGGTTGAAGCCGCCACCCGCCGGGTTGGCCAGTTCATTGACCGTTGGCGTTTCGAACGAGGTGGCGACGCGGGCGTAGACCAGGTAATGCTCGCTCAGGCGATAGCTGAGGCCGGCGCTGTAGTTCCAGTCGTCCAGCGTGCGCGAGCCGGAGTCGTCGCCGTCACGCTCGAAGCGGTCGTCCACCGCCAGGCGCATGCTGTCGTAGCGCCCGCCCAGGGTCAGTTGCCAGCGCTCGCTGAGGTCGATGCTGTCTTGCAGGTACAGGCCAACGCTGCCGGCCTTCTCTTGCTGACGCAGGGTCAGCGCGCCGGTGCCACCACCGATCTGGTTGTTGTGGCGTTCACGCTCATCGCGTTGCTGTTCAAGATCGACACCGGCGGTGATTTGTTGATCAAGGTCGAACCAGTTGGCCTTGTGGGTGTACTGCCCGCCTACCCCGGCGAACAGCCGGGTGTAGGAGGTCTGCCCGCCATTGGCGTAAGGCAGGCGATTGCCAAACTCGCGGCGTCCCAGCCAGCTGCGCACTTGATAACTGTCGGCCTCGCCAAGATCGCCGGTCCAGTTCAGCGCCAGACGCTGCTGGGTGATGTCTTCGTCGGAGTTGTACAACAGGCTCTGGGCGCGGGCCTGGTCACGTTTGGCGTGCACTTCGGCGAGGGTCAGGGCGCCAGGGTCTTCGGAGCGGTTGTCGAGCGCCTGGAACGTTACCCCCAGTTGCCCGGCATCGCCCTGCCAGCGCAGCTTGCCGGTGAGGTTGCGCGCCTCGGAGCTGGAGTGCTGGCGATAGCCGTCGAGGTTGGTGACGTTGAGCGCCAGCAGGCCGCCAAGGTTGCCGGAGGTGCCGCTGGTTTCCGCACGCAGGCGCTGGTAGCCATATTCGCCGCCGCTGACGTCGATGGACGACTGCGGCGTCAGCGACGGTTCGCGGGTCTGGATCGCCAGCACGCCGCCCGCACCGTTGCCATAAAGCGTCGAGGCCGAGCCGCGGATCACTTCGATGCGCTCCACCAGGCCCAGGTCAACGCCGTCCATTTCGGTCTGGCCATCGGGCATGGTCAGCGGTACGCCGTCGACCATCACGCGAATGCCGCGCATGCCGAAGCTCGAACGCGCACCAAAGCCACGAATCGACAGGCGCATGCCCTGGGCCATGTTGTAGCGGCTCTGCGACACGGTGCCAGGCACGGCCGAAAGCAGGCCGTCGAGGGTCAGCAGTTGCTCGCCGGGCTTCTCGGCGATGTCCACGGCGCTTACCGAAGCCGGGGTCTGCAACCAGGCGGAATTGACCCGGGTCGAGGTCACTTCCAGCGGCGCCAGTTCGACGCTGTCGGCACAGGCGCTACCGGCGCCGAGCAACAGGAGGGTCATGACGGAGTGCCGCCTGGTAAACATGCTGAATCCTTGAATCAATAGAGAGGTAAACGCAGGAAGAAATCTGCGCTAAATAAATTCCCGCAGCAGGAAAGGCTACTTATAAGGCAAAATGCCATTAACTGATTCGCATTTAACGAGTCAGCCCTCTGGAATACACCAGCAAGAAGGATCTTTATGAAGCGGTTCGCTTTGACCCCGGCCCGGTGGGTCGGGATGCTGTGCTGCCTGTTCGCCTTGAACTTCGCACAGGCCAAGGACGACGGTACCGACCCCTCCGTCACCATCGAAAAGGACATTCTACGCACCGTGGTGGCCGAAGACGGCAGCTACGCCGCCACCCAGGACCTGGTCCTGCTGATCAACGAAGAACGCGCAATCCAGGCCAAGGCCCAGCAGTCGTTGTATTACAACCGCACCCTGGAAACCCTCGAGGTGACCCAGGCCTACACCCAGAAGCCCGATGGCCGCAAAGTGCAGGTCAGCCCCGAGCAGATCAAGGAGCAACAGGAGCAGCAGTCGTCCCAGGCGCCGATGTTCCACGACAGCCTGGTCAAGGTGGTGATCTTCCCGGAGGTTGCCGTAGGCGATCGCCTGGTGCTGAGCTTCAAGAAACAGCGCAAGACCCCGCTGTTCCCTGGCCAGTTCGAAGACCTGGCGATGCCGCAGTTCCACCCGACCCAGCAGTTCACCCTGATCTACGACCTGCCGAAGAACCTCAAGCTCAATGCGCAGGCCAAGGGCTTCAAGGCGTCCAGCCCGAAAGCAGGGCCTGGTCGCAAGGTCTACCAGTGGGATTACGTGCAGGGCGACAACGCCCGTACAGAACTGGGCGCGGTAGCCTACTCGGACTACGGCAAGTACCTGGCCGTGTCCACCTTCGCTGACTACAGCGAGTTCGCCAAAGCCTACGCGGCGCGCGCCAACAGCGAAGTGACGCCCGCCATTCGCGAACTGGCCGAAAAGCTCACGGCCAAGATCGACGACCCGCGCGACAAGGCCCTGGCCCTGGGTGACTGGGTACGCCGCAACATTCGTTACGTGGCGGTGTATATCGGTGCCGGCGGCGTGGTGCCGCATGCGGCCGATACCGTGCTGAGCAACCGCTATGGCGACTGCAAGGACCACGTGGCCCTGCTCGAAGCCCTGCTGGCCGCGGTCAATATCGACAGCACCCCGGCGCTGATCAACCTCGGCAATGCCTACGCCCTGCCCAAGGTGCCGACCCTGGGCGTGATCAACCACGTGATCACCTACATCCCGAGCCTGGACCTGTACCTGGACTCCACCGCCGAAGCCATTGCCAGCGGCTACCTGCCCGCGCCGGTGCTGGACAAACCCACCGTGCTGAGCCGCTCCGGCAAGCTCGGCCACACTCCGGCCACCCAAACAGGCCTGGTGCACAACAGCACCACCTACACCGTGGCCAGCAGCGGCGCCGCCGACTTCATTCACGCCTCGAAGATCGACGGCTGGGCCGCCGAGATGAACCGCTGGATGATGCGCAACATGCAACCGGCCGAGCGCGACCTGCTGACCCAGCGCATCCTCGCCGCCTACGGCCAGCGCGGCAGCGGCAAGATCAGCAGCGACGACCTGGAAACCAGCGGTGCCTTCGAGATGCACATCAACGGCCGCAGCGAAAACCTGGTCAACCTGCCCGGCCCGATCGGCGTGCCGACCCTGACCAGCCTGGCTGGCGGCATCGCCCAGAACATCTTCGGCTTTATCGCTGAAAAGCAGCGCACCCAGGACTTCACCTGCATCTCCGGTATCACCGAAGAACAAGCGCGCTTTGAGTTCCCGGCCGACGTCAAGATCATCGCCGCGCCAAAGCCTGTGAGCCTCAAGGACAAGCACTTTGACTACAGCGCCAACTATGCCCTGCAGGGCAACAGCCTGGTGATCAAGCGCCGCCTGGATTTCCACAATCCCAAAGCGGTATGCAGCGTGAAAGACTTCGAAAAGATGAAGCCAACCCTGGACGCCATGCTCAATGACCTGAATAGCCAGGTGATCGTGCAGAAAAGCTGAGGTACTGCGCCCTGCCAAATCCCTCGGGAGGTCAGCGGGCGCTGTCATTGTTACGCCAACGTCGAAGACTTTGGTAACCTCCCCCGCCCTCCGCTGCGCCACGCAAGCGGAAACGATCAAAAGGAATTGTCATGGCAATGGTTTTTTGCCGCGGTTGTGCCATGGAAATCCATGAAACAGCACCCAACTGCACACAGTGCGGCGCCTCTCAAACTCCCTCTGCCACCACGCAACCTGCCAGCCAGCCCTTGTCCTGGATGGCAGCCAGCTCGCTGATCCTCTGCATCGCCTGTGTATTTACGCTGTTCGAGCCAGCCAGTTGGGATCGTAACACCCTGTGGGGAATGGGCTTGTTTGCATTGACCGGGCTGGTCCTGGGCTCGCTCAGCCTTGTCAAAAAAGAACCGCGAACCTACATGGCAATTACCGGCACGGTGTTGTCATGCATTTTGATCATTTTGTTAATCTGGCTAGTCATGTAAGGGACAACACATGAGTATGGTTTTTTGCCGTGGCTGCGCCAAGGAAATCCACAACAGCGCCGTGGCTTGCCCGGCCTGCGGTGCAGCGCAACCCGCTGCAACCTTCACTGCCGCACCTGCGCCAGCCGGCATCTGGTACGTTGAACTACTGAAGAAATACGCCCTGTTCTCCGGCCGGTCACGCCGCCAGGAATACTGGCTGTTCATCCTGGTCACCTTCCTGGTGTACATGCTGGTGCCCTATCTCGACCGCGAGCTCCGTACCGGCACGCTCTTCGCTTACCTGTACAGCGTGGTATTGCTGGTCCCGGGCATCGCCGTAGCCGTTCGGCGCATGCACGACACCGACCGTAGCGGCTGGTGGCTGCTGTTGCCGATCGTCAACCTGATCTTCCTGTGCCAGGACAGCCAGCGTGGCCCGAACCGTTTCGGCCCAAACCCGAAAAACGCTTGATCACGGTTTGATCGAAAGTCAAAGCAAAGCGGCCATCATTGGCCGCTTTCGCATTTTTGCGCCCATGACGTTTTTCAATCACATCGATGCCGCTTTCGCCCTTGCCCTGCAGCGATCTGTACACGATTCTTTAGCTATCTGCCGTCACCCACTCCCAGCATTGCAGAGGCCTCTATGAAAACCGTGGCACAGCTTCTAAAAACAAAAGCCCAGCAGCACCACCAGGTTCACACCATCGGCCCCGACCACATGGTGCTCGATGCGCTGAAGTTGATGGCCGAGAAGAACGTCGGTGCCCTGCCGGTGGTGCAGGACGGGCGAGTGGTGGGGATCGTCAGTGAGCGTGACTATGCGCGCAAGATGGTGCTCAAGGGCCGCAGTTCGGTGGGCACGCCGGTCAGTGCGATCATGAGTGCGCCGGTGATTACCGTCGACCCGCACCAGAACGTCGAATACTGCATGAACATGATGACCAACAGTCACCTGCGCCACCTGCCGGTGGTCGAACACGGCGAGCTGCTCGGCCTGCTGTCGATCGGCGACCTGGTCAAGGAAGCCATCGCCGAACAGGCCAATATGATCCAGCAACTGGAACAGTACATTCGCGGCGACTGATTCGCCGCGTGCTCAGCGGTATTCGCCCTCCAGCTCGTCGAGCTGGTGGTCGAAGCTGCGCAAGCGCGCCGACCAGGTGTACACCAGAACCTCCAGGTCGCGGTTGAGCACGGCGGCGCCGCGCCCGCTGCTTTGCTGCGAGTCGCACAAGTCCAGTTGATAACGTTCGCGGGCCATGGCGGTGGCCACGGTCGACAGTTCGCGGGCGTTGTCCAGCCAGTGACGGCGGTGGTCGTGGGTTTCGCGGTCGAGCTCGCGGCATTGGCGTTTCAACGCTTCCAGGCTCTGCTCCAGCGGCGTGCCTTCAAGCTCGCCCATCACCTCCTGGAAAGTGCGCCCGGGCTGCCAGTAGCTGCCCCAGAAGTACCGGTCGAACACGGTCTCGACCCGACGCAAGGCAACCTTGGTGTTCCAGATCGCCACCAGCGTCCGGCCCTGGGCCAGCTGGCGCTTGCTTACCCGCAATTGCTGCCAGGCAATCCACGCCAGCGCGGTCAGGGCCAGCGCCCCGATCACACCCCCGGCGGCGTAAAGAAATACCAGGGCCTGACCCAACTGGTGGGTCTGTTTGATTCCATAGAAATAACCGACGGTCAGCAGCCCCAGGGCGGTCACGGCACACCAGAAACCGGCGGCATAGGGATCTTTCATTGGCGCTGTCCCCTTGTTGTTTTTCCTGAGCATAGCAACGCCATTCGCCGGTCGATGTGCCGCTCGGCGTTTATTTTTTCGGACGCCGCAGCGCCTCGTTCAGCTGGTCGAACGGCACGGCCCAGTCGGAGTCTTCGATGATGCTTTCCTTGAGAAATGCCCGCTGGCTGTCGTTCCAGAACGGTGCATCCACCAGCTTGATTTCGCCCTTGAGTGGCGAGTGGCTGGTGATGAACTGGTCAATGCCCTGGGGATCATCAGGCAGGCCCAGCTGTTTGAAGAGCTCCGAAAACGGATGAATATTTGATTCCATGCGTGACTCCTTAGGTCCAGGCCGGGCATCCACGACGCCAGCCTGGCAGTGGCTTGATCATCAGCAAACCTCGCGCACTTCGGCGTTCGGCACCAGTTTCAGGTATTGCGTCATGTTCATGTGGATCAGGTGATCGTGATCACCAGCCTCGACATAGATATCGCCCTGACGGGTCAGGGTCGGGTCGAGCAGCATCTTGATCGAGTACGCATCACCCAGCGCCGGAATGGCGCCACGCTCGCAGTCGCCGAACAGATGTGGCAGCCCGCTTTCATGGGTCATTTGCCAGGCGCCGGTGGCGCGCACCTTGCTCATGTCCAGGTGACGGTTGGCCGGTAGCACGGCCATCAAATAGTTGCCGTGGCGGTCGTCGAGCATGACCGATTTGGCCACCCGCTCGGCGGGCACACCAGCGGTACGGGCCGACTCAAGGCTGGTGGATGAGTGCGGGTGAGAAATGATGTCGTAATCGCAGCCGGCCTTGTCCAGGCACTGCTGCAGGGTTTTTGCCATACGCATGATGCACCTCCGGATACAGCGCCCCCACTTCTGAAGTTTAGGCCGTGCTGCCGCAAGCAGCCGACTAAACTTATTGGACACGCACAGCCCGGGTGAATTCAGGTGATCGCTCGCTGGTGTCGGCACCTGCTGGTTTTATTGATGCTCGGCGCCCTGACGAGCGGCGTGGCTGCGCCCGGCAATCCGGTGCTGGTACTGAGTATCGACGACGCCATCGGCCCGGCCAGTGCCGACTATCTGGTACGCGGCCTGGAGCAGGCCAAGGCGCAACAGGCGCAGTTGGTGGTCATTCGCCTAGACACCCCGGGTGGGCTCGACAGCTCGATGCGCGCGATCATCAAGGCGATCCTCGCCAGCCCCGTGCCGGTCGCCACCTTCGTCGCCCCCGGTGGCGCCCGGGCGGCCAGCGCTGGTACCTATATCCTCTATGCCAGTCATGTAGCGGCCATGGCCCCCGGCACCAACCTCGGCGCCGCCACACCGGTGCAGATCGGCGGGATGCCCGGCACGCCCAAAGACCCGGGCGCACCGCCCGCTGCGCCCACCGGCGACAAGCAAGCGGCGGGCAGCGAACAGGAGACCCTGAGCCGCAAGCAGATCAACGACGCCGCCGCCTACATTCGCGGCCTGGCTCAGCTGCGCGGGCGCAATGCCGATTGGGCGGAACAGGCGGTACGCGAATCGGTCAGCCTGCCGGCCAATGAAGCCTTGCGCCTGAAAGTCGTCGACCGCATCGCCAACGACCTGCCCGACCTGCTGCGCCAGCTCGATGGCAAAAGCCTCGAAGCCGCCGGCCAACCCGTGCAGTTGCACACCGCCAACGTGGCCATCATCGAGCGCGAGCCGGACTGGCGCACACGCCTGCTGGCGGTAATCACCAACCCCAGCGTGGCGCTGATCCTGATCATGATCGGCATTTACGGGCTGATGTTCGAGTTCATGAGCCCGGGCTCCGGGGTGGGTGGGGTGATCGGCGGCATCTGCCTGCTGGTGGCCCTGTACGCCCTGCAGTTGTTGCCGGTGAGCTATGCCGGGGCGGCGCTGATCCTGCTCGGCATCGCCTTCATGATTGCCGAGGCGTTCCTGCCCAGTTTCGGTGTGGTCGGCTTTGGCGGCATCGTTGCCTTCGTGGTCGGCGCGGTGATCTTGATGGACACCGACGTGCCCGGCTTCGGCATCCCCCTGGCGTTGATCCTGACCCTAGCCCTGCTCTCGGCGCTGCTGCTCGGCGGCGTGCTGGGCATGGCCATGAAGGCGCGCAAGCGCGCGCTGGTCAGCGGCGATGCCGGTCTGGTGGGTAGCCTGGCGACGGTGATGGCGGTCAATGACAGCGACCCGTTTATCGGTTCGGTGCAGGCGCAGGGTGAACAGTGGCAGGCCCAGTGCCAGACGCCACTGCAGGTGGGACAACGCGTCCGGGTGATTACACGCAAGGGCGTACTACTGGACGTCAGCGCCGAGGCACAACCACCGGCGCAAGGAGACTGAGATGTTTTTCGAACTGGGCTTTGGCGCCGTGCTGGCGCTACTGGCGGTATTGTTGCTGTCGGCCTTTCGCATCCTGCGTGAATACGAGCGCGGCGTGGTGTTCCAGCTCGGGCGCTTCTGGCGGGTCAAGGGGCCGGGGCTGGTGCTGTTGATCCCGGGGATCCAGCAGATGGTCCGGGTCGACCTGCGCACCATCGTCCTCGATGTCCCGCCGCAGGATGTCATCACCCGCGACAACGTCTCGGTCAAGGTCAACGCGGTGCTGTACTTTCGCGTGCTTGACCCGCAAAAGGCGATCATCCAGGTTGAGGATTTTCTCATGGCCACCAGCCAACTGGCGCAGACCACCTTGCGCGCAGTGCTGGGCAAGCATGAGCTGGACGAACTGCTGGCCGAACGCGAGCGGCTGAACCTGGATATTCGCCAGGTACTGGACGCGCAAACCGATGCCTGGGGCATCAAGGTGGCCAACGTTGAGATCAAGCATGTCGACCTCAACGAGTCGATGATCCGCGCCATTGCCCGTCAGGCCGAAGCTGAACGTGAGCGGCGGGCCAAGGTGATCCATGCCGAAGGTGAGTTGCAGGCGTCGGAGAAACTGATGCAGGCGGCAGAAATGCTCGGCCGCCAGTCGGGGGCGATGCAGCTGCGCTACATGCAGACCCTGGGCAGCATTGCCGGCGACAAGTCGTCGACCATCGTGTTTCCGTTGCCGATCGAGATGCTCAAGGGGCTTGTGGATAAGTAAGGCGCGCCCACAAGTGCTCTGTTTACACAGCACCGGTGGGAGCTGGCCTTGCCAGCGATGCAAGGCGCAGCCTTGCCGCTTTTACCAACCACCACCCAATGCCAGGAACAAGCCGATCTGCCCCATCGCCACCTGGGTATTGGCCGCCGCCAGTTGCGCGCGCATGTCGGTGTAGGTGCGGGTCGCCTGCAAGTCTGCAAGGAACGACTCACGTCCGGCCTGATAAAACCTATGGGTCTGGTCCGCCGCCAGTTGCGCCGAGCGCTCGGCATCGGCCAAGGCATCGCGGCGCTCCAGCAAAGCGCTGTACTGCGCAAGGCTGGTCTGGGTTTCGCGAATGGCGTTGAGCACCACCCCGTCAAAATGCGCCAGCGCCGCCTGGGTCGAAGCTTCGGCTTCACGGATGCGCGCCCGCGAACCGTTGGTCGGTACATTCCAGGTCAGCAGCGGGCCGAAGCCCCAGCGGTTGGTGGCAGGTTTGCCAAGGTTGTCCAAAATACCGATGGTGCCCACCTGGGCACCGATGCTGATGTCCGGATACAACTGCCCGGTGGCTACGCCGATAGTCGCCGTGGCCGCAGCCAGGCTGCGTTCGGCCTGGCGGATATCCGGACGGCGCTTGAGTAGCGCGGCGCCATCGCCCACTGGCAGCACCTGGGCGATATGCGGCAGCTCGGCGCAATCGCCGGTTCCGGCCGGCAACTGGTTGAGCGGCTTGGCCAGCAGCATCGACAAGGTGTACAGGCCCGCTTCACGCGCAGCCTGGTAACGCGGCAGCTCGGCGCGCAGGGATTTGAACTGGGTTTGCGAGCGGGTCACCTGGGTTTCGTCACCACGGCCGGCATCGCGCAGGCGCTGGGTCAGGGTCACGCTCTGCTGTTGCAGATCCAGGGACTCGTGGGCGATATGGTATTCCTCATTGGCCGCACACACCTGGGTATAGGCACGTACCACGTCGGCCACCAGGGTGATGCGTGCGGTATCGGCGGCGGCCTGGGTCGCGTCGGCATTGGCCTGGGCGGCCTCGACGCCACGCTTGAGGGTGCCCCACAGGTCGAACTGGTAAGACGCGCTGATGATCGCCTCGCCGATGTTGGCCACCGGCACTTTCTCCGGTTGCAAAAAGGCTTCGCCAGACTCCTGCAAACGCTGGGCACCCAATTTCACCCCGCCGTTCAGGCCACCCTGGGCTTCGGCTTCCTCGACCTGGGCACGGGCCTTGGCGATGTTAGCCGCCGCCACGCGCAGTTCAGTGTTGGCGGCCAGGGCCTGGCGCACCAGCTCGTTGAGGCGTTCGTCCTGGTACAGGTGCCACCAGTCTTTCGGCACCGGCGCCGAGACCACGCTGCTGGCGTCCTGGCGCAGTTCGCCTTGCAGGTCGGCGCGCTGGATCGCGGCGTCCTGAGGCACTTTGTAGTCCGGCCCGACCATCTGGCAGGCCGACAGCAGCAGGCTCAGGCCGAGCAGTGACAGCCGTTTCATTGGCCCTTGTCCTCAAGGATCGACACCGTCGCCGTGCGACCGGCGATCATGCGAAAGTCCGCCGGCACTTCGTCGAAGGCAATCCGCACCGGGATCCGCTGGGCCAGGCGCACCCAGCTGAACGCCGGGTTGACGTTGGGCAACAGGTTGGCGCCGCTGCTGCGGTCGCGGTCCTCAATGCCGGCGGCAATGCTCTGCACTCGCCCGCTCAGGCGGGTGTTGTCGCCGAGTACGCGGATATCCACCGCCTGGCCGATGTGAATGCCGGCCAGCTTGGTTTCTTCGAAGTAGCCATCGACGTGGTAGGAGTCGCTGTCGACCACCGACAGCACCGGCCGCCCGGCGCTGACGAACTCGTGGGCACGCGGCGCGCGGTCATTGAGGTAGCCATCGACCGGGCTGCGCACTACCGAACGGTCGAGGTTCAGCTGCGCGGCATCCACCGCCACCTGGGCTTCGGCCAGGGCCGACTCGGCGCGGGCCTGGCGCGACTGACTCTCTTCCAGCTGCTCGGCGGCCACCAGGTTACCCAGGCCACGGTTACGCCGGGCTTCGCGCTGGGCCTGGGCCAGGGTTTCCTTGCGCTCGGCCAGGGTCGCCTGGGCCTGGCGCAGGGCCAGGTGGAAGCGGTCCTGGTCGATGGTGAACAGCACGTCGCCGCGCTTGACCACCTGGTTGTCGCGCACTGCGACCTGCTGGATCAAACCGGAAACATCCGGGGCGATCTGGATGACGTCGGCGCGGATGTGCCCGTCCCGGGTCCAGGGAGCGAACATGTAGTACATGACCATCTGCCAGACCAACACGGTCGCCAGCGTCACTACCAACAGGGTCAGGACCACGCGGCCCAGGGTCAACAAGGGTTTTTTCATGGCAGCATCAGGTTTCGGCAAAAGTGATCGACCGTGCCGAGCAGCACGGCGTAAAGCGCAACGTTGAACAACGCCCGGTGCCAGACCAGGCGGTAGAAATGCACGCGGTTGAGCAGCGCGTGTACACCGAGAAACAGCAAATAGGTGACGACCATCATCACCAGCAGCGTGGGCAGGAACACCCCGCTGATATCCAGATCTCCGATCACAGCGGCGCTCCATCGATGCCATAGGGCAGTGGTTGCTGATCGTCGGATGGCTCAAGCACCACCTCGACCCCCGGCAACAGCGCCAGGCGCAGGCCACTCAAGGCGTGCAGCAGGTGCACGCGGGCCTCGGCGCTGTCGGCCAGGTCATTGAGGTTGAGGGCGCGGCGGGCGCGCTCCATGCTCTGCAACAGCACTTCGGGGGCGTGCAGGCGACGGCGCGCGTCCAGGCAGGCCTGAAAGTGTTCACCGACCTCTTCCACCACCCGCTCCAGTAACTGGCGCGGCTGTGCGCCGACCCGTGGCATGTAGGCCAGCAGGTCGAGCAGGTTCAGGCCCACGCGCAGGTCACGCAGGGCGGTGCCGGTGTCCTGGCCGGTCTGGGTCAGGCGCGGCAGCTGCTGCATCAAACGGTCGAGCATCTGCACGCCCAGGTGCCGGTGCTCGGCCAGGGTCGCCGGCTGGGTCATGCCGACAATGTCGTGCCAGCTAAAGCGGGTCAGGCGCTTGGCCGCAAGCTCGACGCCGAACGGGCGCACCACCAGGGTCCAGACAAAGGCGAACAGCAAGCCCACCGGCCCGGCCAGGTTGGCGTTGATGAAGGTCAGGAAGTTGGCGTCGTAGGCGCCCTGGATGCTGATGAACGAGGCGGTGTTGACGATGGTCAGCAAGGTACCCAGGTAGAAGCGCGGCTGCACGGTCAGGGTGCCGACGCAGATGCACGGTATGGCGAAGGCCAGCACCAGCATCGGAAAGTCATGCAGGTTGGGCAGCACCAGAAACAGGTAAAGGCTGGCAAACAGCACCGACAGCGAAGTCCAGAAGAAGAACCGGTAGATCTGCGGCGCCGGGTCGTCCATAGCGGCAAAGAAGCTGCAGGCCACGGCGGCGAGAATCACCGCGCTGCCGCCGTCGCCCCAGCCGAGCAAAATCCACAAGGTGGTGGCGACGATGATTGCGCTGACGGTGGAGAACACCGAGTAGAGCATCAGCCCACGATCGAAGAACGGCGTCAGCCGGCCCAGGCGCCAGTGCCGATACACCGCGCGCCAGGGCGACAGGTCTTCGTTGCGGATGGCGTGCTGCAAGCTGCAGCAGTCCTGCCACAGGTCGACCCACTCGGCCAGACGATAGAGCGCATTGGACAGCAACAGCGAAGCGCGTTCATCAAGGGCAGCGGCGCTCGGCTGCATCTGTTCGATGTGTGCACGCAACGCCGACCAGCGCGCCGGCGATGGGTCCTGCGCGGTGCCCTGCAACCAGGCGCGGGCTTCGCTGAGCAATGGCTGCAGCTGTTCGGTCTGGGCCGGGGCGCGGCCTTCGAGCGCCAGCAAGGCGTCGTCGAGGGCATCGATCACCGGTAGCAGGTGGATCATCCGCCCACGCAGCTCGCGGGCGTTCTTCACCGTTTGCGGGCGGGCGCCTTCATGGGACAGCTGGCCGATCATCAACTCCAGCGAGTTGAAGGTGGTGACCATCGAGGCGCGCAAGCCGCCGACTTTATCGGCAGTCGCCTCGCGGGCCAGAAAGGTATCGCTGTAGCGGATCGCCTCGTTGAACCAGTTGCCGGTGGCGCCAACCAGCACCGGGGTCAGGCGCCGCGGCCAGAAAATCGCCCCGACCACCGCCGCACAGACGATACCCAGGCAGATTTCCTGGGCCCGCGAAGAGGCGATATCGAACACCGCCAGCGGGTCGTCAACCACCGGCAGGGCAATCATCGGCAGGGTGTAGCCGGCCAGCATCAACGCATAGCTGTTGGCGGTGCGCAGGTGCAGCGAGAGGAACAGCAAGGTACCGGTCCACAAGGCCACGGCCACGGTCAAAAGCACCGGCGTCTGCACCAGCAGCGGCACCAAAAACACCGCCCCGGCAGCGCCGAGCAAGGTGCCCATGGCGCGATACAGGGCCTTGGAACTGGTGGGGCCGACGAACGGGCTGGAGACGATATACACCGTAGCCATGGCCCAGTAAGGCCGTGGCAGTTGCATGAGCAGGGCGATGTACAGGGCGATCATCGACGCGGCGAAGGTGCGCACCCCGTAGAACCAGTCGCGGGCCGGCGGCATCGAGCTGAAAAAACCGTTCACGTCGGCACGCCCGGGGTGCGCTGGGCAGCGTCTTCGAAGGCACGCAGCACGCGCAGGGTGGCCAGCAGGTCGGCTTCGTCGATGCCCTGCAGCACTTCGCGGCGCAGGCGCACCAGTTCGCCTTCGATGGCTTCGGCCAATACCCGACCGCTGGCGGTCAGGCTCAGGGCCTTGGCTCGGCGATCGACCGGATCTTCCGTACGGCAGACAAAACCTGCATTGCACAGCTGGTCGAGCAGGCGCACCAGCGACGGGCTTTCGAGCCCCGCGGCCTGGGCCACGGCGACCTGGTGCACGCCATCGCCCAGACGCACGATCATCAGCAAAGGGACCGCGCAGGCTTCAGAAATGCCGTAGCCGGCCAGGGTCGCCTGGCAGATGCGCCGCCAGTGCCGGCCGGCCACTACCATACCGCTGCTGATGTTGAGTTGCAGTGCGTCGAGGGTCATGAAGGGAGGTTCGTGGCTATATTCATAGTTTGCTAACTATCAATATTCTTCGATCACCGCCCCTGGCGTCAATAGTGGCTGACAAACGTCAGGTTCAAGGTTGCAGCTGATCGTCCAGCTTCATGTTCAGCGCCAGCTTGCTGCCCAGGCTGATCGCCTGCTCGCGCCAGAACAGATAACGCAGGGCGTTATTGACCTCGCTGAAATGCACCGCCAGCTCTTCGGCAGCTTGCATCACCCCGGCCACAGCGGCCAGTTCCAGCCAGTACACGGCGGCCTTGCTGTCGGCGTTGACCGTCAGCCCATGCAGCAGCCGATAGCCGACCTCGAAACGGCAGCGCGCATCACCGCGCTGGGCGCCGCGCAGGAACCAGCGGTAGGCCTGCTGCAGGTCGACCTGCCAGTCCTGGCTGTCGCTGTCGCAGATTTCTTCTTCGTAGAGATCACCCAGGGCGGCGGCCGCATGTTCCAGGCCACGCTCGAACGCCTGTTGGTAATACTCCGCCGCGCTGGCGTAGGCGACCTCCACACCTTTGCCGAAGTAATGCTGCTGGCCGAGGTTGAACCAGGCTGCGGCACTGCCCTGCAGGGCCGCCATGCGCAGAAGGTGCCCGGCCAGGGTCGGGTCAGCGCGCCAGTACTTGCCGTTGAGCCAGATCCAGCCCAGGTCGTTGAGCGCGCCAACGTTGCCTTCCAGGGCCTGGGCGCGCAGGTCGTCGTACACCGCCTGCAGGTCGCTGGCTTCGTCCAGGCGGCTGATCAGGGCGAAACTTTCGCCCAGCACTGCCCGCTGGCTGGGCATGCCGACCCCGGCGTACAACCGCTGCAGGCGGCCAGGCCGGCCGGGCGCAGGGATGATCCGCTCGGGCAAAAGGCGCTCAAGCAGTGGGTAGATGTTGCTTGCAGCTGACATGTTCGTCCTCATTGAACTACCCACAGATCCAACAGCGGGAGTGATGAGGCGTGATTCTGCGCACGGCCACGACAAAACCTGTCGCGAACGATTCGGTTAGGGCACTCAACTGCTTCATCCTTGATCTGGATACATAAATGGCTAATTGCCATATCACTGCGCTGGCGCCATGCTACAACCGCAAGCCTAGACAAGGACGCCACCTTTTGCCCTCCGCCACGACACGTGCCACCCTCAGCCGCCAATGGGAGTTGCTGCGCCAGTTGCCCAGCCGCTCACCGGGCATTACCAGTGCCGAGTTGGTTGGCCGCCTGCAGGACGCAGGATTCTCCATCAGCAAGCGCAGCATCGAGCGCGACCTCAACGAGCTGTCGCTGATCTTTCCGCTGGAGCGCAACGACAAGAGCATCCCGTACGGCTGGCACTGGGCGGCCAACGCCTGCATTGAATTGCGCGGTATCAGTGTCAGTGAGGCGCTGAGCCTGGCGCTGGTGGAAGAAGCGGTACGCCCGCTGTTGCCGGGGAGCATGCTCAAGGTGCTGGACCCGCGCTTCAGCCATGCCCGGCAGAAGCTCGAACACCTGTCGGGAGCGAACAAGGTGGCGCGCTGGCTGGACAAGGTCGCCAGCGTGCGCCCGGACATGAACATGCAGGCCCCGGAAGTGCCCGACAGCATCCTCGAGACCGTGCAGCACGCGCTGCTCGAGGAATACCAGCTGCACTGCCAGTACTATTCGGCGCACAACGACAAGCTCAGCGAACTGACCCTCAACCCGCTGGCGTTGATCCAGCGCGGCCAGGTCAGTTACCTGATTGCCACCGCCGCGCCCTATACCGACATTCGCCAGTTCGCCGTGCATCGCTTTCGCAAGCTGCGCATTCTCGACAGCCCCACCGAAGGCCTGCGCGCCTTCGACCTGCAAGCGTACCTGCGCAGCGACGCCCTGCAGTTCGGCGATACCGACAAGATCGAACTGCAGGCCTGGATCAGCGACAACCTCGCGCGCCTGGTGCGCGAGACGCCGCTGTCGGCCGACATGCACCTGACCCCGCTGGACGCCGGACACCGCCTCAAAGCCACCGTCAGCAACAGCTGGCAGCTGCGCTGGTGGCTACTGAGCCAGGGTGACGGGTTGATCGTCGAACAGCCCCTGAGCTTGCGCCAGCAGATTGCCGAAACCCTCAACAATGCCGCGGCGCAATACCAAACCGCCTGAACCTGTCAGCGCTGCATGCCCCAGCGGCGCACGGTGATGCGCTCCAGGGTGTTGAACACCAGGCTCTCGACCAGCAGGCCGATGAGGATCACCACCGCAAGGCCCGCGAATACCTTGTCGGTGTACAGCTCGTTGCGATTCTGGAAAATGTACCAGCCCAGCCCGCCCTTGCCGCTGGTGGCGCCGAACACCAGCTCGGCGGCAATCAGCGTGCGCCAGGCAAAGGCCCAGCCGATCTTCAGCCCCGAGAGGATCGACGGCAGCGCCGCCGGAATCAGGATATGCACCACCAGGCGCAAGCCGCGCAGGCCATAGTTGCGCCCGGCCATGCGCAGGGTTTCACTGACGCCAAGAAAGCCGGCGTAGGTATTCAGCGCCAGGGCCCAGAGCACCGAGTGCACCAGCACAAAGATCAGGCTGTTGTCGCCCAGGCCGAACCACAGCAGCGCCAAGGGCAGCAAGGCAATCGCCGGCAAGGGGTTGAACATCGAGGTCAGGGTGCTGAGCAGGTCACGGCCGAACTGGGTCGACACCGCCAGGCTGGTCAGGCCAAAAGCCAGAACGATGCCCAGCAGGTAACCCTTGAGCAGCACCACCAGCGACACCCCAACCTTGGCCAGCAACTCGCCGCTGAGCAGGCCGTCGTACAGGGCCGCGGCGGTTTGTAAAAAGCTCGGCAGCAGCAGGTCGTTGCCCTGATAGCGGGCGATGGCTTCCCAGGCCAGAGCCAGGAGGATCAGGATCAGGCCCTTGCGCAGCCAGCCCTGTTGCCAGAGGCGTTGGCCGAGCGGCAATTGGCGCTCAAGCGGAACGCTGAGCAGCGGTTCGAGAACGACTTCGTATTCCTGACGCGGCGTAACAGTCGTGGTCATGGCAAAACTCCCGGTCAGTAGGCAATGCGAATGTCGGCGAAACCCAGCGCCGGGTCGTGCTCGACCTGGGCATCATCGTCGAACAGCAAGCGGTGGATACGCCGCGCCGAGGCCTGGAAATCACTGGCGCCAAGGCTTTGCAGGTCGTACTGGTGGCTGTGGATTTCAGCGCGTACACGGCCCGGATGCGGCGACAGCAAGAGGATGCGGTTGCCGACCACCAGCGCCTCTTCGATCGAATGGGTAACGAACAACAGGGTGAAGCGCACCTCTTCCCAGAGCAGCAGCAACTCTTCCTGCATCTTGCGCCGGGTCAAGGCGTCGAGGGCGGCGAAGGGTTCGTCCATCAGCAGGATCTTCGGCTGCATGGCCAACGCCCGGGCAATCGCCACGCGGGCTTTCATGCCGCCTGACAGGGTGTGCGGATAGGCATCGGCAAAGCCGCCCAGGCCGACCTTTTCCAGGTAGTGCAAGGCGCGCTGCTCAGCCTCTTTGCGCTTGAGCGTGCCCGAGGCGAGCAACGGGAACATCACGTTGTGCTTGACGGTTTTCCACGGCGGCAGCTGGTCGAATTCCTGGAACACCACGATGCGATCCGGGCCCGGGCCATGCACGGCCTGGCCCTGCAGGCGGATCTGCCCTTCCCTGGGCTCGATGAAGCCGGCCACCGCCTTGAGCAGGGTCGACTTGCCGCAGCCCGAAGGCCCGAGCAGGACAAAGCGGTCGGCTTTGTCCACTTCGAAACTGACCTGATGGGTAGCCCGCACCACGCGCTGCGCGGTGCGGTATTCGAGGCTTAGGTTATCCACCTGCAGCAGCGGCGGCGTGGCGACGCTGCTCAGCTTGCTGACCGTGTGGCCTGGCAATGGGGTGTTCATCCGGTCAGCTCCCTTGCAGCGGTTTCTCGTCCTGGAAGAAGTAGTCTTTCCAGGATTCGGGTTTGTGCTTGATCGCGCCCACGCGGTAGAGGAACTCGGCCAGCGGGTAGGTGTTTTTTGGCGTCACGCTGAATTCGTACTGCGGGTTGTCGATGATCTTCAGCAACGCCTCGCGGTCGATCTTGGCCTTGGTCACGCGAATGTAGGTGTCGGCTGCGGCGGCCTTGTCGTTTTGGGCAAACTCGGCGGCTTCAGCCAGGGCATCGACGAAGGCTTTGTAGGTCTTGGGGTTGTCGTTGCGGAATTTTTCGGTGGCGAACAGCACGGTCGGCGAGTTCGGGCCGAGCAGGTCGTAGGTGTTGAGCACCACATGCACGTCCTTGTTGGCCAGCACCTGGTCCTGGAACGGCGGGTTGGAGAAGTGCGCGTTGAGCTCGGTACCACCGGCCAGCAAGGCCGCGGTGGCATCCGGATGAGGGACAGCCAGGGTGTATTTGTCGAGGCGGTTGTATTCCTTGTCGCCCCACTGCTTGGCGGCGGCGTACTGCAAAAAGCGCGACTGCACCGAGACACCCACCGCCGGCAGGGCGATGCGGTCTTTCTCGCTGAAATCGGCGATGGTCTTGACCTTCGGGTTGCTGCTCACCAGGTAATAAGGGAAGTTGCCCAGCGAGGCCACGGCCTTGACGTTCTGCCGGCCCTGGGTGCGGTCCCAGATGGTCAGCAGCGGGCCGACGCCGGCTCCGGCGATGTCCACCGAGCCTGAGAGCAAGGCGTCGTTGATCGCAGCGCCACCGGATAGCTGGGTCCAGTCGACCTTGATGTCGACGCCCTGCGCCTTGCCGTGTTTTTCGATCAGGTTTTGATCGCGCACCACGTTGAGCAGCAGGTAAACGATGCCGAACTGCTCGGCAATGCGGATTTCACCTTCGGCCTGGGCCGTTGCCGGCGCCACCAGGCTGCCGGCGAGCAGGCTGGCACCCAGGCCGATACTGGCCGCCAGGCGGCTGATTGATTTGCGCATGCTGTACTCCTCGAATTATCAGAACGGGGCATCGCCCTGGATGGTGGTGCGGTACAGCTTGCGGCGCAGGTGCGCAGGGCAGCCGCTGGCCAGGTGGATCAACGAGCGGTTGTCCCAGAACACCAGGTCATGGGGCAGCCATTGGTGGCGGTAGATGTTCTGCTCGAGCACGCTGTGGGCGTAGAGCTCGGCCAGAATCTGCCGGCTTTCGTCCTCGGGCAGGCCAACGATGCGGGTGGTGAAGCCTTCGCTGACAAATAGCGCCTTGCGGCCGTTTTCCGGGTGGGTGCGCACCACTGGGTGAATCACTTCCTGCACCTGCGCCAGTTGCTCGGCGGTCAGGGTCGGACGCCAGTTGCCTTCGAACTTGGTCTCGCTGTAGCGAGCGGTATAGGAATGCGCGGCGCTGCGGCCTTCAACAGCTTTGCGCAGGGCCTCGGGCAGGCCGTCCCAGGCTTTGTGCATGTCGGCGAACAGGGTGTCGCCGCCTTCGCTGGGCAGCTCCTGGGCATGCAACATCGAGCCCAGGCTCGGCAGCTCCTTGTACGACAGGTCCGAGTGCCAGAACTTGCCGGCATCGCCCAGGCCGATGTTCTGCCCGTTCTCGACGATGTTGGAGACGATGAGGATTTGCGGGTGGCCGCTGAGCAGGAACTGCTTGAGCACGTGGATCTGCAGCTCACCAAAACGGCGACTGAAGGCGATCTGTTGTTCGGGGCTGATGCGCTGGTCGCGAAACACCAGCACGTGGTGGTCGAGATGAGCGCGGTGGATCCGGGTGAAATCTTCGCCGCTGACGGGCTTGCTCAGGTCCAGGCCGATGATCTCGGCGCCGACGGCACCGCTGAACGGCAGGATTTCGAAGGTTTGCTGCTGTGCGCTGTCGATGGACGACAAGGCGTTAAAGGCCGCTGACATGATTCACTCCCACGCAGAGCGCGCCCAAGGGTGCGCGCATCGATCAGAAACTCACGGTGTTCCGTGTTGGTTCGGTCGTGCGGCGCGCCGATTGGTCGGCAGGTACGCAGGGGAGTGACTATAAAGTCATAAGAGGAAGAATTTAAATATCTTTAGTGCATAAGCATATGGTGAGGTTGCGGGCCTCTTCGCGGGGCAAGCCCGCTCCTACACAACCCTGTAGGAGCGGGCTTGCCCCGCGATGCTGTCAACGCTCGCGCAGCGCTTCGGCCCGGGCGCGGATGATTGGCTTGAGCAGGTAGCTCAGCACGCTCTTCTTGCCGGTGATGATGTCCACCGAAGCGACCATCCCCGGGATGATCAGCAGCGGCTTCTCGTCGGTACCCAAGTGGCTGCGCTCGGTGCGCAGCTTGATCACGTAGAAGGTGTTCTTGTCTTCGTCGGTGATGGTGTCGGCGCCGATCTGTTCGAGCTTGGCCTTGAGGCCGCCATAGATGGTGAAGTCATAGGCGGTGAACTTGACCATCGCCTCCTGCCCCGGGTGCAGGAAGGCGATGTCTTGCGGGCGGATGCGCGCTTCGACCAGCAAGGTGTCGTCCAGCGGGACGATTTCGACCAGGTCGCTGCCCGGCTGGATGACACCGCCAACAGTGTTGACCAGCAGCTGCTTGACGATACCGCGCACCGGCGAGGTCACCAGGGTACGGTTGACCCGGTCGTCCAGGGCCTTGCCGGTGGCCTGGGCCTTGCTCAGGTCGGTGCGCGCCTCGTTGAGTTGGGTCAGGGCTTCGCTGCGGAACTTGCCGCGGGTTTCGTCGATCTTGCGTTCGACTTCCTTGATCGCCGATTCAGCCCGCGGGATCGCCAGCGAGGTGGCATCCAGCTGGCCGCGGTTCTCGACTTCGGCGCGCTTGAGGCGCAGCACTTCAACCTGGGAGATTGCGCCCTGGGCCACCAGCGGCTCGGACATGCTGATCTCCTGGCGCAGCAGCTGCAGGCTGTTGCGGTACTGGCCCTGCTTGGAGCTGAACTCGCGCAGCTCTTGCTGGCGCTGCACCAGTTGCTCCTGCAGGCCGCCAATTTCGTCCTGCAATTGCTGGCGACGGCTCTGGTACAGGGATTCTTCGTTGGCGGCCTGGCTTGGCGCAGCCTTGCGGATTTCTTCGTCGATCTTCAGCGGCCGGTCTTCAACTTCTGCGCTCAGGCGCTCGACGCGCAGGGCCATGGCCAGGCGATCCGCCTCGGTCTCGCCGACGTTGGAAACGAAGCGGGTGTCGTCCAGGCGCAGCAACGGGTCGCCGACTTCGACGATCTCGCCTTCTTTGGCGTAGATCTGCGCGACGATGCCGCCTTCCAGGTTCTGGATCTTCTGCAGCTTCGACGACGGGATCGCCTTGCCTTCGCCACGGGTGACTTCGTCGATAATGGCGAAGTTGGCCCAGAGCCCGAGGAACAGGAAGAAACCGATTACCCCCCAGATGGTCAGGCGCACGATGCGCGGCGCATCTTCGATAAGCGCCTTGTTGACCTCTGGCAGCGGCTGGCCGCTGAGCGATTCGGAACCTTTGAAATACCTGCGCAGGCTGTCCTTGATCTGGCCCATATCCATCTTAAGCAACACTGATCTGCCCCTTCTTCAGCGCATCCATGACGGCGGCTTTCGGGCCATCCGCGACTATCTGCCCGCGATCGACAACGATCAGGCGGTCGACCAGAGACAACAGCGAAGCCCGGTGAGTCACCAGGACCACGGTCTTGTTCTCGATGACGGCTTGCAGGCGTTGCTTGAGGCGTTCTTCACCGGTGTTGTCCATGGCGCTGGTGGGTTCGTCGAGCAGCAATATCTGCGGGTTGAGCAACAAGGCGCGGCCGAGGGCGACGTTCTGCCGCTGGCCGCCGGAAAGGTTCTGACCACGTTCGCCGACCTGCAACTCGTAACCTTGCGGGTGCAGCCGGGCGAATTCGTGAACCCCGGACAGCTCGGCCGCCTGCAGGACCATTTCGTCCTCGACATAGCGCGCGCCGCTGACCAGGTTGTCGCGCAGGGTGCCAGCCAGCAGCTGGATGTCCTGGGGCACATAGCCGATGTTGTGGCGCAGCTCGCTGACGTCGATCTGGCGGATGTCGACGCCATCGACCAGCAACGAGCCGGCATCGGCTTCATAAAGGCCGACGATGAGTTTGGCCAGCGAGCTCTTGCCCGAGCCGCTGCGACCGATGATGCCGATTTTCTCGCCGGGGCGGATCGACACATTGACGCCCTTGAGCGCCAGGTTCTGCTGGTTGGGGTAAGTGAAATCGACGCCGCGAAACTCGATGGCGCCCTGCAGTACCTGGCGGCTCAGCGGGCGCTCTTCGAAGTTGCGCTCTTGCGGCAGCTCCATCATCTGGTCGGTGGAGACCATGGTCACCTTGGCTTGCTGGTAACGGGTCAACAAACCGGAAAGCTGGCCCAGCGGGCCGAGGGCGCGGCCACTGAGCATGTAGCAGGCGATTAGGCCGCCCATGCTCAGATTGCCGGCCATGATCTGGTAGACGCCGGCGCAGATCAGCGCCACGCCCGCCAGTTGCTGGATCAGCAGGGTGATGTTCATCGCCAGGCCCGAGAGCACCTTGACCCGCAGCTCGAGGCGGCTGAGGGTGCCGATGGTCTGCTCCCACATGTACTGGCGTTCGCTTTCGGCGTTGTTGACCTTGACCGCATCAAGCCCGGCGAGGGTTTCAATCAGGCTCGACTGGCGCTCGGAGGCCAGGGCCATGGTCCGCTCCAGGGTCGCCACCAGCGGCTTTTGCAGGGCGTAGCCGATGCCCAGGGCCAGCGGGAAGGCGATGATCGGAATCCACACCAGGTGCCCGCCGATGATGGCGATCACCAGCAGGATCAGCAGGGTGAACGGCAGGTCGATGAGGCTGGTCAGGGTCAGCGAGGCAAGAAAATCGCGCAGGCCCTGAAATTCATGGATGTTCTGGGCAAAGCTGCCGACCCGTGCCGGCCGGTACTTCATGGCCATGCCGACGATGCGTTCGAACAGCGTCGCCGAGATGATCAGGTCGGTCTTCTTCCCGGCCAGGTCCAGGCACAAGCTGCGCAGGCCCTTGAGGATCAGGTCGAAGATGTAGGCGCCGGAGATCCCCAGGGCCAGGACCCACAGGGTCGAGGTGGCCTGGTTGGGCACCACGCGGTCGTAGACGTTCATCACGAACAGCGGCGCGGCCAGGGCGATCAGGTTGATCACCAGGCTTGCGGCGATGGCGTCGATGTACAGCCAGCGGCTGCGCTTGAGGGTGTCGCGAAACCATGAGCGCGCCCGCGGGATCAGGTTGCCGTGGTTGACGTCGAACTTGTGCTGCGGCTGGGCGAAGAACACCCGGCCACTGTAGTCGCTCAGCAGGGCTTCGCGGCTGACGTGGACCTCGCCGCCGTCGCTCTCGCTGAGCAACAGGCGCGCGGTGTCCTCATTCTCCCAACCGAGCAACACCGTGCTGCGACCATCCTTGAGCAGGAGCATCGCCGGCATGGCGATGTTCGGGATCTGCTCCAGCTTGCGTTGCAGCAAGCGCCCCTGCAGGCCGGCACGGGCTGCCGCGCGAGGCAGCAGCTCCGGGCTCAGACGCTGGGCCGGCAACGGCAGGCCGGTGGTGAGCATGGCCCGGCTGGCGGGCTTCTGGTGCAGCACGCAGAGAGACAGCAGGCTGTCCAGCAACGGATCATCGTGCTGACTGCGTGGATCATGGCTGAGCTGGACTCGACTGACTTCTGATTCCACGCGGGCTCTCTTAACGGTTGCGGTTGGCTATAACAGTGGACCTCAGTTCATGCCTGGAAGGTTCACTTTCGGTTTGAGGTCGTTCTGCACCACGGAGGCCATCGGTGCGACAACACCCTGGCTCTTGAGCAGTTGACCAATGGTCGCTTTGATTCGGTACTGAGTAAACACTTGGCTGTTCTTCACTTCAGCCAGACGGCGCTGGGCAGTAAAGAGTTCGTTCTCGCTGTCGAGCAAGTCTAGCAAGGTACGTTCGCCCAGGCTGAACTGCTTCTGGTAGGCGCTGCGCACACTGTTGCTGTGATCGACGTATTGCTGGGCGATCGGCAACTGCGCATTGGCGTTGTCCATAGCGTTCCATGCCAGGCCAAGCTCCTCATTGAGCTGGCGCAAGGCATTGTTGCGAATGTCCAGCGCCTGGTTGGTCAGGTACGACTTGGATTCCAGGTCGGCCTTGTTGCTGCCGCCGGCATACAAGTTGAAACTCATACGCAGCATAGCCTGCCATTCATTGTTGTGGCCGTTCATGCCATCAAGATCGTTATCGGCCGTCCGTCCGAGTTCTGCATCAAAACGCGGATAGAAAGTAGACTTTGCCGCCTCGTATTGCTTCTCCGCTGCGGCGATATCGGACTCTGCCGAACGCAGGATCGGGCTGCTCTCAACCATTTGCTGGCGGGCTTCATCGAGGTTGGCCGGCAACAGGTCGACAAACGGCGCAGGGCTGCTTAACTCGTCCGGCAACTGACCGACCACGCTCAGGTAGTTGGTCTTGGCATCGGCCAGGTTGGTCTGCTCGGTGATCAGATTGTTACGGGCCTGGGCCAGACGCGCTTCGGCCTGGTCAAGGTCAGCCAGGCGACCGACACCACGGGCGGTGCGCAGCTTGATCTGGTCATAGATACGTTCGTGGCTGCGCAGGTTGTCTTCTGCCAGGCGAACCATCTCGCGACGGGTCAGGACATCCAGGTAGACCTGGGCAACGGTCAGCGCGGTGCGCTCGGAGGCGCCCAGCAGCGAGTAGGCGCGGGAGTTGACGGTGGCTTGCTGGCGGCCGACTTCGCTCGAGGTGGCAAAGCCGTCGAAGACCATCTGCCGCAGGCGCACGCTCGACTCTCCACGGTTGAGGGTTTCCCAGCGGTTGCCGGTGCTCGGGCTGTCGGTGCCTTCACGGCCATAACCGGCGAGCACGTCGACGCGTGGCAGGTAACCGCCCTTGGCGGCGCGCAGTTGGTAATCGGCAGCGATTCGGCTGTTAACCCCGGCCTGGATTTCCGGGTGTACCTCGAGGGCTTTCTGCATGGCCTCTGGCAGGCTCTGTGCTTGAACGAAACTGGTGGCGAGAACGAAAGGAAGAGCAGTGAACAGTGACGCGCGCATTTAACTTTTTTCCCAGGGACGTCTTGTCCCAAATCACAGCAGAAATCGTTGCTGCATTAGAAAATGGCAACCGGAATGACCTTATGTCGGAAACTTCCGAAGGGGTACTTGGTTCGTACGGAGGAAGAGTGGCAGCCGCTCAAATATCAATGTGACATTACGGTGCTGATTGTTTAGGATGGCAGCACGAAGGTCAATACTTTGGCATAAACTTAATAGCCAACAGTTATCGACAATATATTGACGTCAAAAGCGCCAAACTTACTATTGAAACATTCCATCAGAAAGCGGCAATTCAGCGCCGGCTGGCATGGAAGCCAAATTGAACGGGTAGCCCGGAGAGTCCAATGAGCAGTGTTGTTGCCATCGTCAAAAGCATTGTTGGCCAAGTAATCGCCGTATCCCCAGAAGGGATTCAACGTGTACTCATCGAAGGTGACCGCCTGTTCGCTGGCGAGCAGGTGCTCACCGGCCTGGCCGGCGCCGTCACTCTGGAGCTGGCCGACGGCCGCACCCTGGACCTGGGCCGTGATACCCAGTGGAGTGCCGAAACCCCGGACAGCAGCACTGACCTGGCGGCGGCCACCGCCCAGGCGGCGCCTTCGGTCGAAGAGCTGCAGCAAGCCATCGCCGCCGGTGCTGACCCGACCACCGAACTCGAAGCCACCGCAGCAGGCCCGTCGGCTGCCGGTAGTGGCGGCGCGGCCGGTGGTGGCCACAGCTTCGTCATGCTCGACGCCACGGCCGGCTCGGTCGACCCGACCATTGGCTTCCCGACCGGCCCGATCGGCTTCGCCACCGGCGCTGCGACCCAGGAACTGGGCGGTCTGGACAATGCCAACAACCCGAACACCACCACGCCTACGCGCGAATCCGGCCTGAGCCTGAGTGCCACGCCGTCGATCACCGAGGCCGGTGGCGTAATCATCTACACCGCCACCCTGGGCCAGCCACCGCTGACCGATCTGACCGTGACCCTGTCCAATGGCCAGGTCATCGTCATCAGCGCCGGGCAGACCACCGGCAGCGTCAGCGTGACCATCCCGCCGAACGACACCGTGTACCTGGACGGCAGCGAAATCTCCGCGACCATCACCGGCACCACCGGCGGCGCAGGCCTGATCATCACCCCGGACACCACCCCGGCGGTGACCCAGATCACCGACACCATCGACACCACCACGGTCAGCCTGACGGCCAACCCGAGTGTCACTGAAGGCGGCGTGATCACCTACACCGCCACCCTGACCAACCCGGCGCAGACGCCGGTGACCGTCACCCTGTCCAACGGCAGCACCATCACCATCGGCGCCGGCCAGACTACCGGCACCGTCGACGTGCAGACGCCGCCGAACGACGTCTACAACAACGGCAGCAGCGTCAGCACCACCATCACTGGCGCCACCGGTGGCAACTTCGAGAACCTGGTACCGAACCCGAACCCGGCGGTCACCACCATCACCGACTCGATCGATGACACCGGCCTGAGCCTGAACGCTACCGGCAGCGTCGCCGAAGGCGGCTCGATCATCTACACCGCGACCCTGACCAACCCGGCCGGCACCCCGGTGACCGTGACCCTGAGCAACGGCGCGGTAATCACCATCGCCGCCGGCCAGACCGAAGGCAGCGTCACCGTGCCGGCGCCAAGCGATGACGTGTATGTCGATGCCGGCAACGTCAGCGTCAGCATCGACAAGGTCGATGGCGGCAACTTCGAAAACCTGGTAGTCAACAACCAGCCGGCGGTAACCGAAGTTACCGACACCATCGATACTTCGACTGTCACCCTGACCGCGAACAGCAGTGTTGCTGAAGGCGGCGTGGTGACCTACACCGCTTCGGTGACTGCGCCGGTTACCGGCTCTGCGCTGGTTATTACTTTGGCCAATGGTCAGCAGATCACTATTCCAGTTGGTCAAAGCACCGGTTCGGTCGAGTTTGTTGCACCGAACAACGTGCACACCACCAATCCGGACCTGACCAACAGCATCACTGGCACCACCGGCGGTAACTACGAGAAGCTGGACTCTGCGGGTAATCCGGTTACTACCGTTACTGATGGTCCAGGTACTGACGACACTACCGGTCTTAAACTGACCGCTACTGGCTCGGTTGCTGAAGGCGGTTCGATTGTTTATACCGCGACCCTGACCAATCCAGCCGGCACCGAAATGAAGGTGACCCTGAGCAACGGTGAAGTGATCACTATTGCTGCAGGTCAGACTGAAGGCAGCATTACCGTTGCCGCGCCTGGCGATGACGTATACATCGATGCTGGCGAAGTCAGCGTGACTGTCACTGGCACTACCGGCGGCGACTTCGAAAAAGTTGCTGTAGATGGCACTCCGGCTATTACGCAAGTTACTGACACCATTGATACTTCGACTGTTACTTTGACAGCGAACAGCAGTGTTGCTGAAGGCGGCGTGGTTACTTACACCGCTTCGGTGACTGCGCCAGTGACTGGCTCAGCGCTGGTTATTACTTTGGCCAATGGTCAGCAGATCACTATTCCAGTTGGTCAAAGTACTGGCTCGGTTGAGTTTGTTGCACCAAACAACGTGCACACCACTAACCCGGACCTGACCAACAGCATCACCAGCACCACCGGTGGTAATTACGAGAAGCTGGATACCGCAGGTAATCCGGTAACTACTGTTACTGATGGCCCGGGTACCGATGACACTACCGACCTGAAACTGACCGCTACCGGCTCGGTTTCTGAAGGTGGCTCGATTGTTTATACCGCCACCCTGACCAACCCGGCTGGCACCGAGATGAAGGTGACCCTGAGCAATGGTGAAGTCATCACCATCGCTGCGGGTCAGACTGAAGGCAGCATTACCCTGCCTGCGCCGTCGGATGACGTGTACATCGATGCTGGCGAAGTCAGCGTGACCATTTCCGGTACCACTGGCGGCGATTTCGAGAAAGTCGAAGTCGACCCGACTGCTGCCGTAACCGAAGTTACTGACACCATCGACACTTCGACCGTCACTCTGACCGCTACCCCAAGCGTCACTGAAGGCGGCGTCGTCACCTACACCGCTTCGGTTACTGCGCCGGTTACCGGCTCCGCGCTGGTGATCAACCTGGCCAACGGTCAGCAGATCACCATCCCGGTCGGCCAAAGCTCGGGCACCGTGGACTTTGTTGCACCGAACAACGTCCACACCACCAATCCAGATCTGACCAACAGCATCACCAGCACCACCGGTGGTAACTACGAGAAGCTCGACACTGCTGGCAACCCGGTCACCACCGTTACCGACGGTCCAGGCACTGACGACACCACCGGTCTCAAGCTGACTGCCACCGGCTCCGTCGCCGAAGGCGGCGACATCATCTACACCGCCACGCTGACCAACCCAGCGGGCACCGAGATGAAGGTGACCCTGAGCAATGGTGAAGTCATCACCATCGCTGCGGGTCAAACCGAAGGCAGCATCACTGTTCCGGCGCCAGAAGACGACGTGTACGTCGATGCCGGCGAAGTCAGCGTGACCATCACTGGCACCACCGGTGGTGACTTCGAGAAAGTCGAAGTCGACCCGGCTGCCGCTGTGACTGAAGTCACCGATACCATCGACACCAGCACCGTCACCCTGACCGCTACTCCAAGCGTCACTGAAGGCGGCGTGGTGACCTACACCGCTTCGGTTACAGCTCCGGTTACCGGCTCCGCGCTGGTCATCAACCTGGCCAACGGTCAGCAGATCACCATCCCAGTCGGCCAAAGCTCGGGCACTGTGGACTTCGTTGCACCAAACAACGTGCACACCACTAACCCGGACCTGACCAACAGCATCACCGGTACTTCGGGCGGTAACTACGA